>NZ_JBCPSP010000025.1:0-85412 GCF_051129895.1 Pseudomonas sp. Je.1.5.c | reverse complement strand
CAACCCAAGCCTTGGTCATCTTGGCTCGAAAGCTTGCCCGCGTGGCTTTCGCCCTGATGAAAAATCAGGGCGAATACATCACCAGAGCTATGAAATTGGCTTGCCCATAACCATAGAATCTCCCACGCCAGTAAGTCGCTCTGGCGTAGGAGCGGGCTTGCCCCGCGATGGGGTCAGCAGGGACTACACAAGGCTCTGGTCGATCACCAACACCAGCTTGCCCGACACCTGGTTGGTGGCCAGCTCCGCATAAGCCGCCTCGGCAAACGCCACCGGGTAGGTATCGACCAACTGCGCCTTCAGGCGGCCTTCAGTAAACAGCGGCCACACCTGCTGCGCCAACTCCTGCAGCAACTCAGCCTTGAAGCCATCATCGCGATTGCGCAGGGTCGAGCCCGTCACTTGCAGGCGCTTGCCCAGTACCACCGCCAAGTCCAGCTCGACCTTGCGCCCGCCCATCAAGCCAATGATCACCCAGCGCCCATCGCGCGCCAGCAGCTCAAGGTTAAGCGGCCCATAACCAGCGCCCACCGGGTCGAGGATCACGTCAAACGGCGCCAGCCCCTTCAAATCATCCAGGTTCTCATTGCGCACCACGCCACCGGCCGCACCCAGGTCCTGGCAATAGCTCAGCCGCTCGGCCGAGCCAACACTGACCCACACCGGGTTGCCAAACGCCTTGCACAGCTGGATCGCCGCCGAACCGACGCCGCTGGCCCCGGCATGCACCAGCACCTTCTCGCCGGCCTTCAGGCCGCCGAGCTGGAAGATGTTCAACCAGGCCGTGGCATACACCTCGGGGATCGCCGCCGCTTCGTGCAGGCTCAGGCCCTCGGGCACCGGCAGCACATGGCGGGCATCGACCACCACTTCTTCGGCCATGCCGCCACCGGCGAGCAGTGCGCACACCCGATCACCCACACGCCAGTCGGCACCAGCGCCAACCTCCTCGATCACCCCCGAGCATTCCAGGCCCAGGTAAGGGCTGGCCCCCGGCGGCGGTGGGTAGAGCCCGGCGCGCTGCAACAGGTCAGCGCGGTTCAGCCCAGCGGCGGCCACACGAATGCGCACCTGGCCCGCGTCACAGGTCGGGCGCTCGGCATCACGCCACTCCACATGTCCGTCAACGCCTTGCAATGCCTTCACAGTGCCTCCATAGTTGAGTCATGACTGAGCCCGAGGATGCTTACCTCGGGCTTTTCGCAGTATTTGTCCGGCTCCATGGAACCGGCGAACGGAATAGACGGCCTACTATGCGTGATCAATTGCCTTTACGTCGAATCAGCATGAAGCATTTCCTGCCCAGCACCGCCCTCGCCCTGCTCATCGGCGTCGGCAGTCTGACGCTCGGCGGCAATGCGGCGGCCGCCAACAAGTGGGAAAGCCTGCAGCCAGATCGAGACGAGGTTGTTGCCAGCCTCAACGTGGTGGAGCTGCTCAAGCGCCATCATTACAGCAAGCCGCCGCTCGATGATGCCCGCTCGGTGATCATCTACGACAGCTACATCAAGCTGCTCGACCCTTCGCGCAGCTACTTCACCGCGTCCGACATCGCCGAATTCGACAAGTGGAAGACCCAGTTCGACGACTTCCTCAAGGCCGGCAATCTCGACCCGGGTTTCACCATCTACAAGCGCTACCTCAATCGGGTCAAATCGCGTCTGGACTTCGCCCTGGCGGAGCTGAACAAAGGCGTCGACAAGATCGACTTCACTGCCAAGGAATCCTTGCTGGTCGACCGCAAGGACGCCCCGTGGCTGAAGAATGAGGCCGAGCTCGACGACCTGTGGCGCAAACGCGTCAAGGACGAAGTGCTGCGCCAGAAGATTGCCGGCAAGGATCCCAAGCAGATCCAGGAAACCCTGACCAAGCGCTACAAGAACCAACTGGCGCGCTTGAACCAGACCCGTGCCGAAGACATCTTCCAGGCCTATATCAACACCTTCGCCCAGTCCTACGATCCGCACACCAACTACCTGTCGCCAGACAACGCGGAAAACTTCGACATCAACATGAGCCTGTCGCTCGAAGGCATCGGTGCGGTGCTGCAAAGCGACAACGACCAGGTCAAGATCGTGCGCCTGGTGCCGGCAGGCCCTGCGGCCAAGACCAAGCAGGTGGCCCCGGCTGACAAGATCATCGGCGTCGCCCAGGGCAACAAGGAAATGGTCGACGTGGTCGGCTGGCGCCTGGACGAAGTGGTCAAGCTGATCCGTGGCCCGAAAGGCTCGGTGGTGCGCCTGGAGGTCATCCCGGCCAGCAATGCGCCGAACGACCAGACCAGCAAAGTGGTCTCGATCACCCGCGAAGCGGTCAAGCTTGAAGAGCAGGCCGCGAAAAAATCGGTGCTCAAGCTCAAGCAGGACGGGCGTGACTACAAGCTGGGGATCATCGAGATCCCAGCCTTCTACCTGGACTTCAAGGCCTACCGTGCCGGCGATCCGGAGTACAAGAGCACCACCCGCGACGTCAAGAAGCTGCTCACCGAGTTGCAGAAAGAGAAAGTCGATGGCGTGGTCATCGACCTGCGCAACAACGGCGGCGGCTCGCTGCAGGAAGCCACCGAGCTGACCAGCCTGTTCATCGACAAAGGCCCGACCGTGCTGGTGCGCAACGCCGATGGCCGCGTCGATGTGCTGGAAGATGAGAACACCGGCGCCTTCTACAAAGGCCCGCTGGCGCTGCTGGTCAACCGCCTGTCGGCCTCGGCCTCGGAGATCTTCGCCGGTGCCATGCAAGACTATCACCGCGCGCTGATCATCGGTGGCCAGACCTTCGGCAAAGGCACGGTGCAAACCATCCAGCCGCTCAACCATGGCGAACTGAAGCTGACCCTGGCCAAGTTCTACCGGGTCTCCGGGCAGAGCACCCAGCACCAGGGCGTACTGCCGGACATCGACTACCCGTCGATCATCGACACCAAGGAAATTGGCGAGAGCGCCCTGCCCGAGGCGATGCCGTGGGACACCATCCGCCCGGTGATCAGACCGGCTGCCGATCCGTTCAAGCCGTTCCTGGCTGAGCTCAAGGCACGCCATGACGCGCGCAGCGCCAAGGACGCCGAGTTCGCCTACATCCGAGACCGCCTGGCCCTGACCCAGAAGCTGATGAACGAAAAGACCGTCAGCCTCAATGAGCAGGAGCGCCGCGCTCGCCACGATGAGATCGAAGCCAAGCAACTGGCCCTGGAGAACATTCGTCGCAAGGCCAAGGGCGAAGAGCCGCTCAAGGAGCTGAAGAAGGAAGACGAGGACGCCCTGCCGGTCGAGGATGAAGACACCAAGCCGGAAGATGACGCCTACCTGTCCGAGACTGGACGCATCCTGCTCGACTACCTGAGCCTGAACTCGCAGGTGGCCAAGCACTAAGTGCCGAGCAGCCGCTCAAGCGTGTGACACAAACCAGAAGGGCCGAACGTGTGAACGTTCGGCCCTTCTGGCTTATGTACGGCTTGTAACAGCGCCTGGCTCAGGCCTCTTCGGGATAGCGGTACTCGAAGACCCGGACCACTTCCGATGCATGCCAGGACGCCGCCTCCATGCCATCCACCGGCCCGGAAAACCGCCCCAGGCGCTCGACACATTCGAAGAAGCCGGTGCGTGGCAGGCGGCTGGCGCCCTGGCTGATCACCAGCGAGCTGCGCAGCGGCTGCTCGGCTTGGGCATCGAGACGCGCCAGGTATTCCAGGGCAGCGGTCAGCGTCTGCATCGCCGGGGTGGGCAACTGCAGACGCTCGAGCAGGGCGCGGTAGGTAAGCAGATGACGCTGGCGTCGGGCTAGATCAAGTTCATCGAGCAGGCTTTGCCACTGCTGACGGCTGATCCTCACCTGGCTCATGATGGCTCGCTCCAGCCGGCGATACCCAGGTGCCAGGCCAGACTGCGCAAGATCGCCGCATCAGGCCGGCGCTCGCCTGCTTCGATCATGGCCAGGTACGCCGGGCTAATGCCCACCGTACGCGCCAGTTGTTCGGCAGCCAGGCCCTTGGCCTGGCGTAACTGCGCCAGCTCACTCAGGTCGAGCAAGGTTACCCTTGGCGCAGGAGCATCTGCCTGACCTGCTTCGACCTTGTCGGTGGCAGGCGCTTGACCAGCCGCTTTGAGCAGTGCCTGGTAGTGCTCCCAGGGAACAACGGCATATTCGGGCTGACCGTCCCGGCTGATGACCTGAATTTCCATCACAATCCCCTTACGTAGGATTACTCCATGTAATCCGTAGGCATAATCCTTATGCCAATTATATTACCAAGCGCGGGAGTCTGTGCAGTTCAGGTGCAAATCAGGGCGTGCGGCGCTCTAGGCGTAGCGCTTCAGGGGTGTCTGGCAGGCGCTCGACCACGCGCAGACGCTCCGGGGCCTGGCTGTCACGCCAGGCTTTGAAGCGGCCCAGCTCATCGGCCACGGTCTTGAGCACCCAACCCAGCACGGCAATGTCATCGAGAAACCCGACGCCCAGCAGCCAGTCGGGAATCGCGTCCAATGGGCTAACGAAATACAACAGGCCGGCCACGACGGTGACCAGCGCCTTGGGGCTGACCGCGCGGTACTCACCCCGCCACCACGCCAGGCACAGCGCCTGCATCAGCCGCACGTCTTCGCGCAACTGGCCAAGCCTGGGCCCTTTACGGGCAACGGCGAACAGCAAAGCCGGCAACCGACCACGGCTGAGCAGACGCTCGGCCAGGGGCAGGAAACGGGCGAAATTCCAGGGTGCGCTCATGAGGCCTCCAGATCGGCAGAAGGTTATCCACATTTATTGTGGATAACCTTGTGAACAGGGCACAGTTTCCGACGCCGGGCGCCCAGTGGGCAAGGGTCTGGCTCAGATCGGGCGTTTTTTACACAGTTGTTTCATCTTCGCAAACGTTTTGCGGCAACCGCAACGCCAGTCCTTTTTCGGACAGCCCGGCGCCCGCAAGGTTCGTCTTGCCTGCCCCACAGATACGACAACGCCCCGGCAGGCGGGGCGTTGTGCATTCAGCCGAGGCTTACTTGGCTGGCGCTTCGGCAGCGTCCGGCGCTTCGCCTTCGAGCTTGCTCGGGTCTTTGATGGCGATCAGTTCCAGATCGAACACCAGTACCGAGTTAGCCGGGATCAGCGGGCTTGGGCTCTGCGCGCCGTAGGCCAGTTCAGCCGGAATGTACAGTTTGTACTTCTCACCGACGTGCATCAGTTGCAGGCCTTCGACCCAACCTGGGATCACGCCGCTGACAGGCAGGTCGATCGGGCTGCCGCGCTCGACCGAGCTGTCGAACACCTTGCCATCGATCAGCTTGCCTTCGTAGTGGACGGTGACCACATCGGTCGGCTTAGGCTGCGGGCCATCGGCCTTTTTCACCACTTCGTACTGCAGGCCGGAGGCAGTGGTAACCACGCCTTGCTTCTTGGCGTTTTCTTCCAGGAACTTCTTGCCAGCGGAAGCGGCTTCTTCGCTGGCCTTGGTCAGGCGCTCTTCAGCACGCTTTTGCAGGGCGGTGAAGGCCTCGACCAGCTCTTCGTCCTTGATGCGTTGTTCTTTCTTGCTGACCGCATCCTCGATACCGAGGGCTACTGCTTTGGAATCAAGGTCTTCCATGCCTTCCTGAGCCAGGCTCTTGCCCATGTTCAGGCCGATACCGTAGGAGGCTTTCTGTGCCGGGGTTTTCAGCTCTACGCTGCTGGTCTGGGCATCGCAGCCCGCCAGAACCAGGCTTACCAGGGCAACCGCAGCCGCCAAACGATGTTGTTTCATGCTAGTTCCTTGTTCATGCGCCATAAGGGCAATCAGGGTAAAGCCGCGAGCTTATCAGGCGGCCGTTACCAATGGCTACCGGCATAAGAGCGGGTTGCGGGCTGGAAGTTCAGTGGGTGAAAGGTTGTTCATCCCAGGGTTGCAGCCAATGGCCAGTATTGACGGGATAGGCTCGGTTTGCCGGGTTTTTGTGGCTATTTATTTCGAAGTGCAGGTGACAGGGCACTTGAGAAGCCGCTGACATGCCCAGCAACCCTCAAGGATAAACCCCATCCCGATACTGCCCTGCCACCTCGCGCAACACCTCGCACATCCACTGCGCCGGCAGGCTCTGCGGTAACGCTGCATTGCGACAGATCCCCACCGAGCCACCCGGCTCCTGCACGCCGAGGTCCAGCTCAACCAGCTCGCCACTGCCCAGGTCGATCAGCACTGCATCGCGCGGCGCGACCCACACCGCATCGCTGCCCAACAGATAGCGCCGGCTCAACGCCAGCGACAGCGTCTCCAGGCGCTGCGCCGGCAGTTGGATGCCACATTGCACGAACAGGCTGTCTGCATGCTGGCGAATGGTCGTGCCCGCCGGCGGCAGCACCAGCGGATAGTCCCCTACCCGCCCGCGCTCCACTGGCTGGCGCGCCAGCAGCGGATGCCCAGGGCGCACCACCAGGCTCATCGACTCGCTATACAAATGCTCGAATGACAACCCCTGGATCTGCGGGCTGTCCGTCATGCGCCCGACCACCAGCTCCAGCTCACCCACATGCAGCTGGCCCAGCAACTGCGCGCTGACGCCTGTGACCACGCTGATCACCAGATCCTGATGACGCTGGTGCAAGCGGCACAGCACCTCCGGCATCAACAGCCCTTCGACAGTCGAAAGCACCCCAATGCGCACCTGCGAAGGCGCTCGCGCCTCGCCACGCAGCGTGCTCACGCCGTCGCGCAACGCCTGCACGCTGGGCCCGGCGTAGCGCATGAAACGGGTCCCGGCCGGGGTCAGCTCGACGCCCTGGCGGGTGCGCTCGAACAGGCGCGTTTCAAGTAGCTCTTCAAGCTCCTTGAGGGTCTTGGAAATAGCCGGCTGGCTGATCGCCAATACCCCAGCCGCCTTGGCCAGACTGCCCTGGCGGGCAATCTCCAGGAAGCACAGAAGATGGCGATACTTGATACGCGTGTCGAGATTCATGCCTTGGGGGGCGGCCGCTGCCGCGATAGCGTCGATGCGCCATCTTATAGCATCGCCAGCTCCACAGCGTCGCCGCGCATCCTTACTGGCCACACCCGCAGCGCCTGCTGCGGATCCTCAAGGCAGCGCCCGCTGTGCAGGCTGAAGTGCTGCTTGTACAACGGCGCGGCGACCATCAGCTCGCCGCCGATGTTGCCGATCAAGCCGCGGCCGATGATGTTCGCCCCCGAGCGCGGGTCGCGATTGTCGATGGCGTACAACGCCTGCTCTTGATTGGGCAGGTAGAACAGCGCGACCTGCTCGCCTTCGAGCCACACCACTACGCCAGAATCGGCGACCAGGTCCTGCACCTGGCACACCGCCTGCCAGTGGGCGTGTTGCGCAACAGCAGCATTGGACAGGTTCATCAGACAGCCTCCTCGACAGTGGGGATCAGGTGCAGCGCGCTAGCAGGTCGGCGTTGTTCGCGTTCGCGGACGAAGTGCACGTCCGGGTCGGCGCGCCGGTCATTGACGAAGGTACGGAAGCGCTTGAGTTTCTCGGGATCGTTCAGGGCGTTGGCCCACTCGCACTCATACTGGTCGACCACATGCTGCATCTGCGCTTCGAGCTCGGCGCCCAGTTGCAGGCTGTCGTCGAGGATCACCGCCTTGAGGTAATCCAGGCCGCCCTCCAGGCTCTCGCGCCAGACCGAGGTGCGCTGCAGCTTGTCGGCGGTGCGGATGTAGAACATCAGCACGCGGTCGATGGTGCGGATCAGCGCGTCGTCGTCCAGGTCGGTGGCGAACAGTTCGGCGTGGCGCGGGCGCATGCCGCCGTTGCCGCACACATAGAGGTTCCAGCCCTTGTCGGTGGCGATCACGCCAATGTCCTTGCTCTGCGCTTCGGCGCATTCGCGGGTGCAGCCAGACACCGCGAACTTGAGCTTGTGCGGCGAACGCAGGCCTTTGTAGCGATCTTCCAGGCGCAGGGCCATGCCGACGCTGTCCTGTACGCCGTAGCGGCACCAGGTGCTGCCGACGCAGGATTTCACCGTGCGGGTCGACTTGCCGTAGGCATGCCCGGTTTCGAAGCCGGCCTCGATCAGCTCGCCCCAGATCAGCGGCAGCTCGTGCAACTGGGCGCCGAACAGGTCGATGCGCTGGCCGCCGGTGATCTTGGTGTAGAGGTCGTATTTCTTCGCCACCTGGCCGATCACGATCAGTTTGTCCGGGGTGATCTCGCCACCTGGGATGCGCGGCACCACCGAGTAGGTGCCGTTTTTCTGCATGTTGGCCATGAAGGTGTCGTTGGTGTCCTGCAGCGGTACCAGGGCCGGGTCCATGATCGGCTGGTTCCAGCATGAGGCGAGGATCGAACCCACCGCTGGCTTGCAGATGTCGCAACCGACATGACCCTTGCCGTGGCGTTCGAGCAGCTCATTGAACGTGCGGATGCCCTCGACCCGAACCAGGCCATAGAGCTCCTGGCGGGTGTAGGCAAAGTGCTCGCAAAGGCTCTTGTCGACAGTGACGCCGCGGGCGCTGAGTTCGTGTTCGAACACCTGCTTGAGCAATGCCGCGCAGCCGCCGCAGCCGCTGGCGGCCTTGGTGCAACTCTTGACCGCGGCAAGGTCGGCGCAGCCGCTGTCGATGGCGGCGCAGACCGCGCCTTTGCTGACGTTATGGCACGAGCAGATGGTCGCGCTGTCGGGCAGCGCATCGGCGCCCAAGGCGGGTGCGCCAGCGCCTTGCGGCAGGATCAGCGCGGCCGGGTCGGCGGGTAGGGCGATGCCGTTCTGGCAGTACTGCAGCAGGGTGTCGTAGTAGCTGTTGTCGCCGACCAGTACCGCACCGAGCACATGCTTGCCGCTGGCATCGACCACCAGGCGGCGGTAGGCCGCATTGGCTTCGTCGATGAAGCGATAGCTGCGCGAGCCGGGCGTGGCACCGTGGGCATCGCCGATCGAGCCGACATCGACGCCGAGCAACTTGAGCTTGGTCGACATGTCGGCGCCGGTGAACGGGCTGCTGGCCTCCCCGAGTAACCGCGCAGCCAGGTTGCGCGCCATGCTGTAGCCCGGCGCGACCAGGCCGAACACGCTGCCATTCCACGAGGCGCATTCACCGATGGCGAAGATCTGCGAGTCGCTGGTGCGGCAGTCGTTGTCGATCACCACCCCACCGCGCGGGGCGATGTCCAGGCCGCAGCTGCGGCCCAGGGCATCTTGCGGGCGAATGCCGGCGGAGAACACGATCAGGTCAGTTTCGAGGAACTCGCCACCGTCGAAATTCATCCGGTAGCGGTAGGCGTCGCCGGCACTGATCGACTGGGTGGCACGCGACAGGTGCACGCCAACGCCGAGGGCTTCGATCTGCGCCTTGAGCGCCGCGCCGCCCTCGCCGTCCAGTTGCACCGGCATCAGGCGCGGGGCGAACTCCACCACGTGCGCTTCCAAGCCAAGAGATTTCAGCGCGTTGGCCGCTTCCAGGCCGAGCAAGCCGCCACCGACCACCACGCCGCGACGGGCGTCAGCGGCTGCAGCACGGATAGCGTCGAGGTCATCCAAAGTGCGATAGACCAGGCGCGCAGTGCCGCTGGAGCCCTCGATGGGTGGCACGAACGGGTAGGAACCGGTAGCCAGGATCAGTTGGTCATAACCATAACGGCCCTCGGCGGTGACCACCTCGCAGCGCTCGCGGTCGATGTCCACCACCGCTTCGCCCAGGTGCAGGTGCACCCCGTGGCCCGTGTAGAAATCGCTGGGGCACATGGCCAAGGTTTCAGCATCGCTGCCGGCGAAGTACTCCGACAGGTGCACCCGGTCGTAGGCGCGCTGGCGCTCTTCGCCGAACACCCGCACCTCGAAACGGGCCAAGGCGCCACGCTCGACCAGTTGCTCGACGCAGTGGTGACCGACCATGCCGTTGCCGACGATGACCAGTCGCTGTAGATGTTCGCCGCTCGCTGTTGCCTTCATAGCCGATCCTCGATCACGGTTGGCGGGGTTGGCCGCCGTAAAGACAAAAAAAAACGCCTGGAGCCGAAGCTCCAGGCGCCTTTGCCTGTTCTCATCAGTGTGAGGCCCCTGAGTGATCGCCGTTGATCAGCGGGGCGTGTTGTACAAGAGTAAAAGCAGGGAGTGTGCCAATTTGATGTGCTGACTGTGCAAGGAGCATTTTTTGCGTTGCACCTGCTGGCCTCTTCGCGGCGGTTCGGCGCCCCGACAAGCCCGCTCCCACATGGCCCTGCAAGTCGCAGCCCCTGTAATCGACCCGGCCCCTGTGGGAGCGGGCTCGCCCGCGAAGAGGCCGGTACGGGCAACCTCTATCTACGAAAAATCGCACAGCCAAAGTGCATCACTCCCCATCATGGGGCATGTCAGTACACATCGCGGCGGTAGCGCTTGTCCTTGCTCAACGCCTCGACATAGGCAGCCGCCGCCTCGGCGCTCATGTCGCCCTGCTCGGCCACGATCTGGCGCAACACCGCATCGACATCCTTGGCCATGTGCAGGGCATCGCCACAGACATAGAAATAGGCCCCCTGCTGTAGCCAACGCCAGAGCTCGGCGCCTTGCTCGCGCATGCGCTGTTGAACGTAGATCTTCTCTGCCTGATCACGGGAAAACGCCGTATCCAAGCGCAAGTGGCCGCTGGCTTGCCAAGCCAGCAGCTCGTCGCGGTAATAGAAGTCGCAGGCCTGGTGCTGTTCACCGAAGAACAACCAGTTACCGCCGCTCGCGCCCCTGGCCTGGCGCTCTTGCAGAAAAGCCCGGAACGGCGCAATACCGGTGCCCGGACCGACCATGATGATGGGCACCGCGTCATCCTCGGGCAGGCGAAAATGCCTGGAGACCTGGGGGAAGATCGCCACCTTGAGCGCTTCGGCGCGATCGGCAAGAAACGCCGAGCACACACCCTTGCGCTGCCCATAGCGCACCGTCGACACGGTCAGGTGAACTTGCTCAGGGTGGGCCCTGGGGCTTGAGCTGATCGAATACAGGCGCGGTTGCAATGGCTTGAGCAGCTCAAGCCAGGTGGCCAACGGCAATTGCTGGGGAAACTCGCGCAGCACATCGACCAACTGCCGCCCCCACAACCAGTCCTTGAGCTCGGCGCTGTGTTCAGGCTGTAGCAAACGATGCAAATCAGCGGCGGTTTCACTGAACACGTGTAGCTGCTGGGAGGTGACCCGAGCGATCTCCAGATGCTGCTGCAGAGCGCTCGCCAATGACATGGCGGGGTGCCCCTGCAACTCGACCGTGGTGCTGGCGTCGAGCTTGATCAAGGCCAGCAGTTCTTCGACCAACTGCGGACAATTGCGCGGCCACACGCCAAGGGCGTCTCCGGCCTGATAGGTAAAGCCGCTGCCAGCCAGGTCGAACACCAGCTGCCGAGTTTCCTTGCTCGCACCGGGGCCATTGAGCAGGCGGTTCTCCAGCAACTGTGCCGACCAAGGCTGGCGCTTGCCATAGGCGGCCAGTGGCTCAGGCTCGATGGCCGCTGGCAGCAGCGCGGTACTGCCCAGCTCGGCCAACAGCGCGTCGAGCCAAGCGGCAAAGGCCTGGTCGAAATCCGGTTCGCAATCGACCCGCGCCAGCAGCCGGCGCGCACCCAGTTGCGCCAGGCGCTCATCGAGCTTGCGCCCGAAGCCACAGAATTGGCCATAGCTCGAATCGCCCAGGGCCAGCACCGCGTAGGGCAGTTCAGCGCAATCAATGGCCTGCTCGCCCTGCAAGGCTTGCCAGAACGCCGCGCCGCTATCGGGCGCCTCGCCATCGCCAAAGGTGCTGGCGATCAACAGCACACTGGCGGCGCCTTGCAGTTGGCTGGGCGTGACCGCATCCATGCAACTGAGCTCCACGGCAAGCCCGGCGGCACGCAAGCGCTGCGCGCAACGATCGGCCAGGGCCTCGCCGTTACCCGTCTGCGACGCCCACAGCACCCGGTGCGGGGCGGTTTCGGGCAAGGCGCTCGGCAGCGTCTGGGGCTGGACGAACAGCCCGGCCAGCAAGCCATCGACAAACAGGCGCCGGGCCGGCGCCAGCGGTGCCGTGGCGGGCAGGCTTGGCACTCCTTGCCGCCGCGCTTGGCCCAGGCCGAGCAAAAAACCTTGCAGATAATGGCGCTCATCCTCGGCCAAGGCCGGCGCTGGCAGGTTGTCCAGGCCGAGCAGATGGTTGAGGGTGGTTAGCGGCATGCTGGCAGGCTCCGAAGGGGTGGCAGTGGTCAAGTCCACGGTCTCGATGCGTGCACCGCTGACCCGTTCGAGGGCCACGGCGCAGTGCTTGTAGGCCGGTTGCAGCGAGGTCGGGTCGAGCGCATCAGAGGTCACGGCATTGATCGCCAATTGCTCGCCGTACAGGTCGTTCCAGTGGAACGGCGCAAAGCAAGCGCCGGCCATGACCCGGTCAGTGACGCGCGCAGGCAACAGCGCCTGGCCACGGCGCGAGCGGATCGCAACTTGATCGTGCTCGGCGATCCCCAGGCGCTGGGCGTCCTCGGAGTTGATCTCGACGAAGGGACCCGGCTCGAGTTTGTTCAGGCTCGCGACCTTGCCGGTCTTGGTCAGGGTGTGCCACTGATGCTGTACACGGCCGGTGTTGAGCACGAAGGGGTAGTCATCGTCCGGTAGCTCGGCGGCCGGCAACCACGGCCGGGCAAAGAAACGCGCCTTGCCGCTGGCGGTGGGGAATGCCAGCGCCGGTTGCAGACCCTGGGCGTCGCGCAGCAGTTGCTGACTGCTGCCGTCATTGAGGTAGCGCAGCGGGCTGCGATCATCTTCGCGACCGGGTGCGCTGGGCCATTGCCGTGGGCGCTGGCGCAGGTCGGCATAACCGATACCGCGCAGGTCATACCCCGTGGCGGGGTTGTAGAAGCGGCGGATCTCGTCGTACACCGCCTCGGCATCGGCGTAATCGAATGCGTCCGCGTAGCCCATGGCGCCGGCGATGCGGGCGATGATCCGCCAGTCTTCCTGGCTTTCACCTGGGGCGTCGACGGCGCGCGGCATCAGGGTCAGGTTGCGCTCGCTGTTGATCATCACCCCCTCGCCTTCGGCCCACAGCGCCGCAGGCAGGAGAATGTCGGCGTAGCGGTTGGTCTCGGTATCGAGAAAAGCATCCTGGCTGATCACCAACTGCGCCTGGCCTAGGCCGTCGATCACCTGCTGGCGGTTGGCGACGCTGGCCACCGGGTTGCTGCAGATGATCCAACAGGCCTTCACCTCGCCCGCCTTCATCTGCTCGAACAGCGCCACCGTGCCTTCGCCATCTTCACTGCGCAGGCTGCCAGCGGGCAGTTGCCACTGCGCCTCGACAAACGCCCGGTCTGCGGCCACTAACGCCGAGCGCTGGCCCGGCAGGCCCGGGCCCATGTAGCCCATCTCGCGCCCGCCCATGGCATTGGGCTGACCGGTCAACGACATCGGCCCGCTACCGGGGCGGCAGATGGCGCCCGTTGCCAGGTGCAGGTTACACAGTGCATTGCTGTGCCAAGTGCCATGGATGCTCTGGTTCAGGCCCATGGTCCAGCAGCTCATCCAGTTGTTGGCGCTGCCAATCAACTGTGCGGCCTGGCGGATGTCAGCTTCGGACAACCCGGTCAGGGCCGCCACGCGCTCGGGTTGATAGTCCTCAAGAAAGCTCGGCAGATCGCTCCAGCCTTCGGTGTGGCGAGCGATGAACTCGGCATCGGTGTGGCCGTTCTGGTGCAACAGGTACAGCAGGCCATTGAGCAGCGCCAGGTCGCTGCCGGGGCGCAGTTGCAGGAACAGTTCGGCCTTGTCGGCCGTGGCACTGCGCCGCGGGTCGACGACGATCAGCTTGGCCCCGGCCTTGAGCCGGTCGAGCAGGCGCAGGAACAGGATCGGGTGACAATCGGCCATGTTCGCGCCGATCACCAGAAACACGTCCGCCTGCTCGAAATCCTCATAGCTGCCGGGCGGCCCGTCGGCGCCCAACGATTGTTTATAGCCGCTGGCGGCACTGGCCATGCACAGGCGCGAGTTGGACTCGATATGGCGGGTGCGGATAAAGCCCTTGGCCAGTTTGTTGGCCAGGTATTGCGCCTCCAGCGACATCTGCCCGGAGACATACAGCGCCACGGCATCCGGGCCATGCTCGTCGATGATTGCGCGCAGGCGCGCGGCGGCCTGCTCGATCGCCGCGTCCAAGCTGCTGCGCACCGGCTGCTGGGCGCGCTGCTGACGGACGTAGGCATTGGCCATGCGCCCAGCGGCGGTTAGCGGCAGGTGCGCGGTCAGGCCCTTGGTGCACAGGCGACCAAAGTTGGCGGGGTGCTGTTTATCGCCCGCGATCTTCTGCACCTGGCCATTTTCCACCGACATGACGATGCCGCACCCTACCCCGCAATAAGGGCAAACGCTGCGCACTTGGCTAGTGGCCATCGGGCTTCTCCCGGCAAAAACGAAAAAGGCGCCGGCTGCCCTGGGCTTGCCTAAGCAAGCGGGGCAACACGGCGCCTTTGTCGTGAAAAGAGGTGGGCCATCGGCATTGACGACCCGGGTACAGGGGATTGAGCAAATCCTGGGCCAGTTGCTGTTTCGCGCAGGCCAACGCTGTCATACCCGCCCTGCACACCTGGATTTGCGGGTTCGCCACGATTCTTGTGGGAGCGGGCGTGCCCACGAACCAGGGCGCAGCCCTGGCAACGGCCTTGCACCGAGTTGGTGACCTGCGCACCAACCGGTAGCACCGGCAACCAGCCTGGGGATATGCTGTAAACGCCTATTCAACCGAGATTCGCATAGCCCCAATGTCCCAGGTGATCCTCAAGACCCCCGAGCAACTCGACCTGATGCGCCGCGCCGGCCAGTTGCTGGCCCAGGTGTTCGCCGACCTCGACGGCTTCATCCGCCCCGGCGTCACCACCCTGCAGATCAACGACCGCGCCGAGGCGTTCATCGTCCAGACCCTGCGCGCCCGGCCAGCGAGCAAGGGCCAGTACGGTTTCCCCTACTCGCTCAATACCTCGGTCGACCACGTGGTGTGCCATGGCATCCCCAAGGCTGACGAAGTGCTCAAGGAAGGCTCGATCATCAACGTCGACATCACCCTGGAGCAAGCGGGCTACATTGCCGACTCGTCGAAGATGTACCGCATCGGCGCGATCAGCGAAGACGCCCAACGCCTGGTCGACACCACCTATGACGCGCTGTGCAAAGGCATCGAGCAAGTGCGCCCGGGCGCCACCCTGGGCGACATTGGCCATGCCATCCAGAGCCATGCCGAGGCCGCCGGCTACAGCGTGGTACGCGAATACTGCGGGCACGGCATTGGCCAACAGATGCACGAAGGGCCGGAAGTGCTGCACTACGGCCAGCGCGGCATGGGCCTGAAACTCAAGCCAGGGATGGTGTTTACCATCGAGCCGATGATCAACCAGGGCGCGCGCGGCACGCGCACGCTCAAAGATGGCTGGACGGTGATTACCCGCGATGGCGGCTTGTCGGCGCAGTGGGAACATACCGTGGCAGTGACTGCCGAGGGCTTTGAAGTATTGACCTTGCGCGATGAAGAGCGCGGGCGTTTCGTCTCAGCCAGCCAAATCGCCTAAGACTCATCGCTTGGCGTCGTGGGAGCGGGCTTGCCCCGCGATAAGGCCGGCGCAGCCACCCCAAAAGCCAACTAGCGACATTTGCCCCCACCCCCCCTCGCTCTCTACAATCGCCCCCAGCAAGGCCGGCCGCCTTTTCTGTTTCGAGCCGGCCCAGGAGCCCCCTCATGGAAGAAACCGCGCAGCACTGGCTGCATGCCCTGTCCGCACCCATGGCCGCCCTCAATGGCGCCAGCTACACCGCCGCGCAGTACTTCGAAGGCGACGATCAGACTGACCTCGAACGCTGGTGGGGCATCAGCAACCGGGCGCAATTGCTGGACATGCTCGGCATGGCCGATAACGGCCACGCCACCGAGCTGACCGAAGCCTACTGGCAATTCCAGCGCCGCCTGCCGAGCGAGTGGCAGGCGCTGCTGGCCAGCCTGCCACTGCGCGAACGCATCAAGCACGAATACGCCGCCCGCACCTTCCCCGACTGCGGCCCCGGTGGCACCCGCGCGTGGGACTTGGGACGCATGAGTTTTCTCCTGCGGGCCGGGCTCAAGAAGGACTTCATCACGCTCGATGAAAGCCTCTACCTGCATTACCGCCTGGCCTTGCGCGCCCGCCACTACTACAACCGCTGGGACAGTTACCTGGCCGGCTACCTGATCGGCAAGGCGCTGTGGAATGCCTCCGACAGCAGCGACGACACCCTGGCCGCCGAACTCGAACGCCAAGGTAGCGAACACTGGAACCGCTGCATCGTGCTCAACCTGCGCCACGGCGCCAGCGACTTGCTGGCCAGCCTGCCGTGGGACCTGGAGCTGCCCGAACCGCAACGCCCCGCCTCACTGGAAGAGGACTGCTGGTCATGAGTTGTTGGATACGCCTGGGCCTGGAACCGACCCAGGACCTGAACAGCATCCGCCAGGCCTACCGTGGCCTGCTGCCGTCGCACCACCCAGAAACCGACCCGCAAGGTTTCCAAGCGCTGCGCGAGGCCTATGAAGAGGCCCTGCGCCTGGCCCGCGAAGGTGAATCGAGCGCCGCCTCCGAAGCTGACGCCGCGGCCCAGGATGACACGCCACACCCAGCTTTGCAGGCCTTCCACCGCCTGCTTGAAGAGCCGGCCTTGCGCTTCGATCCGGTCGCCTGGCAGGAATACATCGCCGAGCTCGACGAGCTGCCGCTGGACGACCTCGAAGCGCTGAGCTGGCGCCTGCTGCACGAACTGCGTAACTGCGGGCCGATCTCGCACCGCTGTGTCGGCCTGCTGGCCCAGCGCCTGGGCTGGGCCGAACAACTGCTGCGCCTGGAAGATCCACATGAGGTGGAAGCCTTCCTCCAGCGTCTGGAGCAACCCGATCCATTCGACACCGGGCTGATGCGCGATTGGCCGCCGGCGGCGCAGCTGGAGGCGCTGTGGTACTTCCGCAGCCTGGAGTACTGCTTCCAGCAACGGCCGCTGTTCGAGTACGCGCAATTCGCCCAAACCCATACCTGCCTGGCCTTCCCCGACGATCAGGGCTTGATCCAGCGCCTGCTGGTGCAGTTCAGCCAGGCTGGGGTCGCCAGCCAAACCCTGCACGCGCTGCTGCTGGAGCGCCAACGCCAGGCCCCGGACGATCAGGACCTGCTCTACCTGCTGGCCTGCCAGGCCGACGCCCTGGGCGCCAAGCAGCAGGCGATGGACTGCTGGCTGCGGCTGTGGCGCGAACACCGCCATCCGCAGGCTGAGCGCTGGCTGATCGAGCTCTGCACGCAGTACCAGTCGCAACGCCTGCCGCTGCTGATCCAGGCCTTCGATAGTGTGTCGCAGCCCGTTTCCTGGCCCGAGGATCTTGCCGATCCTGCGCAGTTGCTGGGCACCCCGGCACAAAACCCGCAAACCCTGGCGCGCTGGCTGCAAGCCTCGCGCCTGGAGCTGGGTGGTATCGCCAGCCAGTTCATCGACTGGCGCCTGGACGGTGACGACGAACTGCCTTTGCTGGCCCTGCTGCTGGATGACCCGACAGAGGCGCAAGACCGCGCCCTGCACCGCCTGTACTGGTATGCCTGGGCGTTGCAGCGCGGTGAAGCCGAGCTGTTACGGCAGATCCTTGCGCAAACGCCCGGCGAAGATGCCCTCGACGCCTTGATCCTGGAAGGCTTCCAACGCCAGGCCGAGCAACAACTGCACTGGTTGCAACAGGCACCGGTGGTGCAGGCCCTGGTGCAGTTCTGCCAGCGTGAAGACCCTGCCGCGTCATTGCCCGAGGCACTCGCCACGCAACAGCTGCACCCGGCGTGCCGCGAGTGGCTGCGGCGCATGCGCAACTACGGCGCGCCAGCACTGCACAGCCTCAACCGCAACTTCGAGATGCGGCGCATGTTCACCGTCCCCTTCGCCCTGCAAACACAGGACAAACTCGCCGAGCGCGGCCTGTTGCTGCCGCCGATGCCGGATGGCGAAGCCGCCTGGAACTGGCATCGCCAGCAATTGTTCATGCTCGCCCTGCTCGAACACCCGACGCGCTGGCTGAGCTTGATACCGGCGCAGTTGCCCGGCCAACTGCACTACCCCGCCGAGCATCCATTCGCCCCGCTGCATGGCGTGCTGCTGCAAACCCTGGCCAGCCCAGACGGCAGCAACGGCCTGTTCGGCGCGCTGGACAGCGCCGATCCGGCACAAGCGCTAGTGGCCAACCAGATGCTGACCTTGCGCACCCTGCTCGACAGTGCCCAACTGCCCAGCGCCGCGCAGCTCTTGGCAAGCCTGGAAAACGAGCCCAACGTGCTCGACGACTACCCGCTGGGCAAACTGCTGTTCTGCGCGGTGCTCTATCACGACCGCAGCTTGGACGAGGAGCAACGCACGCGCCTGCGCAACCGCATCGAGGCGTTGTACATCGAGGACTACGGGTACGAGCCGCTGCGGCGCAATCTGGTCGAGGGCAAGACCAAGCATCCGCCGGCTGACCTGTTGCACAAGCAAGGCATCGCCAGCCGCCCATTCAACGATGCCCTGGATGCGCTGGACAGCCTGCTCAACCACTGCGCCCCGCCCAAGACCCGGTTGCTGCGCGCCCTGCAAAAAGCCAAGGACGACGCCGAGCTCGATCCAGGGCTGCGCTGCGCGATCATGGCCTTGCTGTCGTGGAGCGAGCGTATGCTGCGCAACGATCTCAAGCAGGCACCTGCGCCATTCTGGGCGGTGTGGAAGCTCAAAAGCCGGCTCAACCGCACAGGTTTTGCCTTGCACCTGGGCGCGATTGCGTTGTGCGGGAGCTTGATGCTGACCGCCCCCATGATCGTGGTGGTGATGGGGTTGCTGTTGGTCAGCGGCTTTCTCAGGCGCTTGCGTGACATTGGCCAAGGGGTGCCGGCGCTGCTGTTGCTGCTGGTGGTCAGCCGGGTGTTGCCGGTGTTGCCGCTGATGTTGCTGGGGCTGCCGGGAGACAAGCTGCCCAATCGTTATGGCCCGCCGCCGGGCAAGGCGCAGCAGCTGGACGGTGGGTTGCAGGCGACGTTGCGGCGTTTGAACGGTTGAACGATGAGCAGCGGGGGCCGCGTTGCGGCCCCAACACTGTCAATAGCGCAACTCATCCAACGCCTGGCTCAGTTGCTGGCGCTGGCGACTGATCTCCCCGGCCTGCTGCCCCGCCAACACGGTATTGAACGCATCCAGCCAACTGCCAATCAACTCCCGCTCTTCACCCAGGCTCTGCATCCACGCCCGCTCCAAACGCGCCAACAAGGTGCGATTGGGCAGCGCATCGCGCGGATGAATCTTCAACCGCGACAGCCGCTCATGGCTGGCCTGGCGCGCGGGTTCATCCAACCCGGTCGGGCTGCGGTCGATGCTGTGGCTGTGCTTCTGGCCGGTTTCCTGGAAGGTCACATCCACCTCCAACAAGCCATTGATGTCGTAGCTAAAACGCACATCCAGCGACTGAATCTGCCCGGTCTGCTGCAACGGGATCTCGAAACTGTCCACCAGAATATTGTCACGCACCCAAGGCCGCTCGCCCTGATACACAGCGATGCGCACCACTTTCTGCTCGGCATGGCTGCTATAGAAGCGCTCGACCCGCGAGGTCGGGATCACGGTATTGCGCTCGATGATCGGCGAAAACGCCCCGCTGTTCTCCCCGCCACGCTGGGCGGCGATGCCCAGGGTGTAGGGGCAGACATCGGTGAGAATCAGCTCATCGATAGCCTCGTCTCGCGCCTTGCACGCCGCCTGGCTGGCAGCGCCGAGGGCGACGATGGTGTCCGGATCCAGGTGCCGATACGGCAACCGGCCAAACAACTTGGCCACCAGCTGCTGCACCTGCGCCATGCGCGTCGCACCACCGACCAGTACCAGGCTGTCCAGCTCCTTGGGGCTCAAGCGGGCGTCACGCAGAGCCTGCTCGATCGGCGCACGCACCCGGGCCAGCAATGGCGCCCAGATCGCTTGCAGCTTGAGCTCATCGAGTTGCCACTGGCGCGGCTGCGCGTCACCGTTCCAACTCAGGGTCCAGTTGCCCTCGCCCAATTCATGTTTGAACTGCTCGATGGCGTCATGCAGGCTGGCCAGCGCTTGCGGCTGCAGGTCGTCCAGCGTGAGATTCCAATCGCGCAAGCACGCCAGCAGCAAGGCATCGGTAAAGTCTTCGCCGCCCAGGTAGTTGTCGCCGGTTGAGGCATGCACCTCGATCAGCGGCAGCGCGTACTCCAGCACGGTGACATCGAAGGTGCCGCCGCCCAGGTCGAACACCAGGGTGCGCTCGAATTTCTGCTCATGCAGCCCATAGGCCATTGCCGCAGCGGTCGGCTCGTTGATCAGCCGCTGTACCTTCAACCCGGCAAGCTCGGCGGCGAATACCGTGCGCTTGCGTTGCTCGTCGCTGAAGTAGGCGGGCACCGAAATCACCGCCTCGCTCACGGGGCAGCCCAGATAGGCTTCGGCATCTTGCTTGAGCGCGCCCAGGACCAGTGCCGACAGCTCTTCAGGGGTGAAGCGATGCTCGCCCAGCTCGAAGCGCTTGTCGCTGCCCATGAAACGCTTGAACGCGGCGGCCGTGCGCAGCGGATGGGTGGTCAAGCGCGCCTTGGCGGCCTTGCCGACGAGAATGCTGCCATCGTCATCGACGCTGACCACCGACGGCGTCAGCACTTCGCCCAAGGCGTTGGCGATCAGCCGCGCTTGCCCGTCTTGCCAGACGGCAATCAGGCTATTGGTGGTGCCCAAGTCGATGCCCAGCAATGGCGTGGCAACTGCGGGGGAGAGAGAAGTACTGGCATCCTGCATGGTCGGTCTCTTGCTTGCGGTGAAGAGCCGGAGCGGAACCTGCTGGCCGCTTCCGGCGGACAGGGGGCATTCTGACGCAATGCCAGAAACAAAAAAAGCGACCCTAAGGTCGCTTTCTCTGTTGCTTCAGGGTGTTCAGTGGGCCCTTGAAGCTGAATATGGCGCAGCGGACGGGACTCGAACCCGCGACCCCCGGCGTGACAGGCCGGTATTCTAACCGACTGAACTACCGCTGCGCTATACATCGAGTGGTGGGTGATGACGGGATCGAACCGCCGACCCTCTGCTTGTAAGGCAGATGCTCTCCCGGCTGAGCTAATCACCCTTCGTCTCGGTGTGGCGCGCATTCTACGGAGGACGTACCACCCTGGCAAGCACTTTTTTAAAAATTTTTTGCAGGGCTTTCAAGGACCTAGCGCAACCGCCCTTTTCCTTACTAATAAGTGGCTGATGGCCCTCTGACAGGGTTGGCCGCATGGCACCAGTCGGAGAATAATGCCCGCCTTATGCATTAAGGAGAGATCTACCCTCATGTGGTTCAAGAACCTGCTGACCTATCGCCTGACCCAGGAAGTCCCATTCGAGCCTGAGGCACTGGAAGCCGCCCTGGCCAGCAAGCCGGCCCGCCCATGCGCCAGCCAGGAGCTGACCACCTACGGTTTCGTCGCGCCGTTCGGCAAAGGCGAAGACGCTCCTCTGGTGCATGTCAGCGGTGAGTTCCTGCTGATTGCCGCGCGCAAGGAAGAACGCATCCTGCCCAGCAGCGTGGTCAACGACGCGGTCAAAGAGAAGGTCGAGGAGATCGAGACCGAGCAGATGCGCAAGGTCTATAAGAAGGAACGCGACCAGATCAAGGACGACATCATCCAGACCTTCCTGCCGCGTGCCTTCATTCGCCGCTCGATGATCTTCGCTGCCATCGCCCCGCGCCTGGGCCTGATCCTGGTCAACTCGGCCAGCGCCAAGCGCGCCGAAGACCTGCTGTCGACCCTGCGCGAAGTGATGGGTTCGCTACCGGTGCGGCCGGTGACCGTGAAGATCGCCCCGAGCGCGACCATGACCGATTGGGTCAAGTCGCAAGCCGCCGCGCCAGACTTCTATGTGCTGGACGAGTGCGAACTGCGTGACACCCATGAAGACGGCGGCATCGTCCGTTGCAAGCGCCAGGATCTGAAGAGCGACGAGATCCAACTGCACCTGGGCACCGGCAAGGTGGTGACTCAGCTGGCCCTGGCCTGGCAGGACAAGCTGTCGTTCGTGCTCGACGACAAGACCGTGATCAAGCGCCTGAAGTTCGAGGAGCTGCTGCAAGAGCAGGCCGAGCAGGATGGCGGTGATGAAGCGCAGCAGCAGTTCGATGCCAGCTTCCTGCTGATGATGATGACCTTTACCGAGTTCCTGCCGGCGCTGTTCGAGGCGTTGGGTGGCGAAGAGATTCCGCAAGGGGTCTGAGCGTTGTCGCAGTAGCATTTTGGGGCCGCTTTGCGGCCCTTCGCGGGCAAGCCCGCTCCCACAAGGACCGCGCTGTTCTGAAGGGCAGCGTAATCCCTGTGGGAGCGGGCTTGCCCGCGAAGGGCTGCAAAGCAGCCCCAACTACGCCGATTAAAAGAATAAGGATCTACCCATGCGTGCCCTCGCCGCTTTGAGCCGCTTCGTCGGCAACACCTTCGCCATCTGGGTGCTGCTGTTCGCCTGTCTGGCCTTCCTTCAGCCGCAATGGTTCATCGCCCTGAAAGTGGCCATCGTGCCCCTGCTCGGCCTGGTGATGTTCGGCATGGGCCTTACCCTCAAACTCGACGACTTCGCCGCCCTCGCCCGCCAACCCTGGCGCGTGGCACTGGGTGTGGTGGCGCACTTCGTGATCATGCCGGGCATGGCCTGGTTGTTGTGCCAGCTGTTTCACCTGCCGCCGGAGATCGCCGTCGGCGTGATCCTGGTCGGCTGCTGCCCGAGCGGCACGGCGTCCAACGTGATGGTCTGGTTGTCCAAGGGCGACCTGGCGCTGGCCGTGGCGATTGCCGCAGTGACCACGCTGTTGGCGCCACTGCTAACGCCTACGCTGATCTGGTTCCTGGCCTCGGCCTGGTTGCCGGTGTCCTTCATGGACATGTTCTGGTCGATCCTGCAGCTGGTGATGCTGCCGATCGTGCTCGGTGTCGTGGCGCAGAAACTGCTGGGCGAGCGGGTGCAACTGGCGGTGCAGGTGCTGCCGCTGGTGTCGGTGGTGAGTATCGTGATGATCGTCTGTGCGGTGGTCGCGGCGAGTCAGGCGAAGATCGCCGAGTCAGGCCTGCTGATCATGGCGGTGGTAGTGCTGCACAACAGCTTTGGTTATCTGCTGGGCTATCTGACCGGCAAGCTGTGCAAACTGCCGCTGGCCCAGCGTAAGTCGCTGGCGCTGGAGGTGGGCATGCAGAACTCGGGGCTGGGCGCGGCGTTGGCGGCGGCGCACTTCTCGCCATTGGCGGCGGTGCCCAGTGCGCTGTTCAGCGTTTGGCACAATATCTCTGGGGCGTTGCTGTCGACCTGGTTCCGGCGCATGCAAGAGCCTGTAACAGTAGAAGCCGAGGTTAGGCCCGCCAACCCTTGATGACGTTAGTGGCCTCACCGCGGGCCCGCTCCCTCGGGCCCGCGATGAAGGCGCTATGGACATCCCCCCTGCAATTGGGCAATATACTGCGCACTGTGAGGACGACCTCACGACGCACCGCGTGACCAATCAGGGGACGGCCCCATCATTCAAACGATGGAGACACACTCATGTCCTGGATCATTCTGTTCTTCGCCGGCCTGTTCGAAGTAGGCTGGGCGGTAGGCCTGAAATACACCGACGGCTTCACCCGGCCACTGCCAACCGTGCTCACGGTCGGCGCCATGGTGATCAGCCTTGGCTTGTTGGGCCTGGCCATGAAAGAACTGCCACTGGGTACCGCCTATGCCATCTGGACCGGAGTTGGTGCAGTCGGTACGGTGATTGCCGGGATCATCCTGTTCGGTGAATCCATGGCCCTGGTCCGCCTGCTCAGCGTTGCCCTGATCATCACCGGCCTGGTCGGCCTGAAGGTCAGCGCCAGCTGACCTCCCCCTACTATCTGTTAACGCAGATCGCCGCGCAGAGCACTGACCTGCTCGCGTAGCGCTTCCGGCTGCGCCGCCTCCACCGGGATGGCGGCGCCCGCCACCAGGGTCACCCGCGACCACAGTCGCTTGAACAAGCCCTTGCCCGGATCGCGACTGAAGAAGCTGCCCCACAAGCCCTGCAACGCCAGGGGGATCACCGGCACTGGGGTCTCCTGCAAAATCCGATTGACCCCACCTTTGAACACATCGATCTCGCCATCGGCGGTCAGCTTGCCCTCGGGGAAGATGCACACCACCTCGCCCGCCGCCAGGTACTGGGCGATCCGCGCGAAGGCCCGCTCGTACGTCGCTTCATCTTCACCACGCCCGGCAATCGGAATCGCCCCAGCGGTGCGGAAGACGAAGTTGAGCACCGGCAAGTTGTAGATCTTGTAGTACATGACGAAGCGCACCGGCCGCCGGATCGCACCGCCGATCAGCAGCGCATCGACGAACGACACGTGGTTGCACACCAGCAGCGCCGCGCCTTCATCGGGAATGCGCTGCAGATCACGGTGCTCGACGCGGTACATCGAGTGGCTGAGCAGCCAGATCAAGAAGCGCATGGTGAACTCCGGCACGATGCGGAAGATGTAGGTGTTGACCGCGATATTGAGCAGCGATACCACCAGGAACAGCTGCGGGATGCTCAGCTTGGCCAGGCTCAACAAGACGATGGTAAGGATCGCCGAGACCACCATGAACAGCGCATTGAGAATGTTGTTGGCAGCGATCACCCGCGCCCGCTCGCCCTCGGCAGTGCGCGCCTGGATCAGTGCATACAGCGGCACGATATAGAAACCGCCGAACACCCCCAGGCCAACGATAGAGACCAGGATCCACCAGGCCTGGTGCATCCCCAGCAGGGCCAGCCAGTCGTGCGCGACGGCGCCGCTCGGCACGTCGCCCGAATGCCACCACCAGAGCAAGCCGAACAGGGTCAGGCCGAACGAGCCGAACGGCACCAGGCCGATTTCCACCTTGCGCCCGCTGAGCCGTTCACAGAGCAGCGAACCCACGGCGATGCCGACCGAGAACAGGGTCAGCACCAAGGTCACCACGGTTTCATCGCCGTGCAGCCAGTCTTTGGCATAGGCCGGAATCTGCGTCAGGTAGATCGCACCGACGAACCAGAACCAGGAGTTGCCGACGATCGAACGCGACACCGCCGGCGTCTGCCCCAGGCCCAGGCGCAAGGTGACCCAGGACTGCTTGAAGATGTTCCAGTCCAGTTTCATCTCTGGCGCCGCCGCTGCCGCGCGCGGGATCCAGCGGCTGGCCAGGTAGCCCAGCACCGCAGTGCCGACGATGCCGCCAGCCACCACCGTGGCGTAGTTGCTCGACGACATCATCACCCCGGCGCCGATGGTCCCGGCCAGGATCGCCAGGAAGGTGCCCATCTCC
Source organism: Pseudomonas sp. Je.1.5.c (assembly GCF_051129895.1). Classification (NCBI taxonomy): domain Bacteria; kingdom Pseudomonadati; phylum Pseudomonadota; class Gammaproteobacteria; order Pseudomonadales; family Pseudomonadaceae; genus Pseudomonas; species Pseudomonas sp. Je.1.5.c. The sequence continues at coordinate 60,150 of NZ_JBCPSP010000025.1, read as the reverse complement.
ACCAGGCCATTGCCACCGACCAGCTCTTCTTCGCGCAGGGCCTGCGGCAGGATCGAATACTTCACCGGACCAAACAGCGCCGAATGGGTACCCATGGCGAACAGCGCCAGCAGCATCAGCACCAGGTGATTGCTGACAAAACCGACCGCGCCGATGGCCATGATGACGATCTCCGCCAGCTTGATCATGCGGATCAGCGCGTCCTTGGCGAACTTCTCGCCAAACTGCCCGGCCAGCGCCGAGAACAGGAAGAACGGCAAAATGAACAGCAACGCGCACAAGTTGACCAGTATCGAGCGATCGCCTTCCAGGCTCAGCTTGTACAGGATCGCCAGGATCAGCGACTGCTTGAACAGGTTGTCATTGAAGGCGCCCAGCGACTGGGTGATGAAGAACGGCAGAAAGCGCCGCTTGCCGAGCAAGGTGAATTGCGAGGGGTGACTCATCAATCGTATCCCTGAATAGAGCCGCGGAGGGCTTATGCCTTATTAGAATGCGTGCATAGGGTTGAAAGCCACATCCAGCTTGTCAACTGCGATTTTTACCAGTGGCAGCTCAGCCGCGCATTGTCCAAGCTGGGGCTGATCTCTAGCGGAGGCTGGATACCCACGGATGGAAGGTTTATTGGCAACGATTTATGCCGCGTTCGCAAGGTACCTGGCTTGGGGCCTTGCCCTATGTTTAGCGCTGGCAAGCTCTCCACCCAGCGAAGCGGCGACAGCTCTTGCCAACGCCAAATCGACCTTCATCGAAAGCCTGTTGGCGCGCATGACTGTCGAAGAGAAGGCCGGTCAATTGCTCATGCGTTTCGCCGAAGCCGAACCACCCCCTCAAATCGTCCTCGATGCAGTGGCGGCAGGCAACGTGGGTAGCGTGTTCGCGCACCCCGCTGCAACGCCCGCGCAGCTGCGAACCCTCCAACAGCATGCGGTAAAGCACAGCCGCCTCGGTATCCCGCTGTTCTTCGCCGGTGACGTGGTGCATGGGCGCAGAACGATCTTCCCCATCGGTCTGGGCCTTGCCTCCAGCTGGGACCTTGACGCAATCAGCGTCAGTGCCCGGGTAGCCGCGCGCGAAGCCACTGGCGATGGTTTGGATATGACCTTCGCGCCAATGGTCGACATCAGTCGTGATCCGCGCTGGGGCAGGATCTCCGAGGGCTTTGGCGAAGACACTTACCTAGTCTCGCGCATCGCCGCCACGGTGGTCCGCGGTTTTCAGGGTGAGCTGGGAGCCAGAGACAGCCTCATGGCCTGCGTCAAACATTTCGCCGCTTATGGCGCAGTGGAGGGCGGGCGGGACTACAACTCGACCGACGTCAGCCCGCTACGCCTCTATCAGGACTACCTGCCTCCTTACCTGGCTGCCATTAATGCAGGGGCAGGCGCCATCATGACTGCTCTGACCAGTCTCAACGGCGTTCCAGCCACAGCTAATGGCTGGCTGCTGCGCAGCGTACTGCGTCAGCAATGGCAATTCTCCGGACTGGTCATCAGTGATCATAGTGCGATCGAGGAACTGATCGTCCATGGCGTTGCCCAGGACGGTGCACAGGCCGCGCAGCGGGCTCTCGTCGCCGGAACCGACGTCAGCATGAACGATCGCTACTATCTGCAAACGCTGCCAGGGCTGATCGAGCAGGGCCAGATTGAGGTTGAACTGCTGGATGATGCCGTGCGGCGGGTCCTGGCAGTCAAATACGATATGGGGCTGTTCGAATCGCCTTTTCGCAGGTTGAGCGGCAGCCACGGCGCTGCTTTCTCCAACGCAGGCCTTGCTCTTTATAGAGCCGAGGCCAGGCACGTCGCCCGACGGACCTTGGTGCTGCTGAAGAATGAACGCGCCACACTGCCTCTCAAGCGCCAAGGTACCATCGCGCTGATCGGCCCGCTGGCCGACAACTCACGGGATATCCTCGGCAGTTGGCCGGCCAACGGCCAGCCCAGCCAGGCAGTCAGTCTCTACCAGGGTCTGCGCACGGCATTGGGTGATCATGCACAGCTGCTGTATGCCTTGGGGGCGAACATTCATGACAACCCACCCGCCTTCGACCTGTTGGCCGACAACCAGGTAGTGCTCGACCCGCGACCGCCATCGGCCCTGCTGGCAGAAGCGCTGGCAATTGCCAGGCAGGCTGACGTGGTGATCGCCGCACTCGGCGAGCCGCGGGGGATGTCGCATGAAGGCGCCAGCAAAACCACCCTCGACCTGCCCCAGCAGCAGCGGGAACTGCTGCGCGCCTTGAAAATGACCGGCAAGCCGTTGGTGCTGGTATTGATGAACGGCCGCCCGCTGTCCATCGTCGAGGAAAGCCAGTGGGCCGATGCGGTGCTGGAAACCTGGTTCAGTGGCAGCGAGGGCGGCAACGCCATCGCCGATGTCCTGCTGGGCGACTACAACCCCTCCGGCAAGTTGCCGATCAGCTTTCCGCGCACGGTCGGTCAGTTGCCTGTGCATTACAATACCCTCAATACCGGTCGGCCGTTCATCAAGGAGCGACCGAGCAAATACAAGTCGCGCTACTTCGACCTGGACCCCACTCCGCTGTACCCGTTCGGCTATGGTTTGAGCTACACCACCTTCAGTTTGTCCAGCCTACGCCTCTCCACGCACCAGCTGCCCCCAGGTCAGTCACTGCAAGCGAGTATCACCGTCAAGAACCAGGGCTCGCGCAGCGGCGAGACAGTGGTGCAACTGTATCTACGCGACCGGGTAGCCTCAGTCAGCCGGCCGATCAAGGAGCTCAAGGGTTTCAGGAAGGTATTGCTCGCCCCAGGTGAATCGCGCCGGATCACCTTCACTGTCGACCAGACCGCGCTGGGCTTCTACAACCAGGACCTGCAATGGATCATCGAGCCTGGCAAGTTCGACGTGATGATCGGCCTGGACTCGCAGCACCTCGAGCATGCCCGTTTCGAGCTACTGGAAGCCTCACGCTAGCATTGCCCTGCACCTGCGCCGTCAGGTTTGCAGTTGCCCGACAGCTTCGGGCTTGATATTCGTAGCGCGCAACGCTGGCAGCTAAATGGAGGCTGAGGCAAACTGCGCGCACTGGACGCCCGCCCCGTCGCAAGTAGCGAGCGCTATTCAAGGATGACAGAAGGGATCGATGGGTAATCGCACGCACAACGCTCAATTGAAGGGCGTGATTGAACTAGCCACCCAGACTGGGCAAAGCGCCAGAAACAAACAAGATCTTCTGCATGCAGTGCAGGCGATCCGCGACTTCAAAGGCCCATTACGCTTCGACAATACCCTGCCCTGGTGCCTGACGCTGCTGCTTGCCGGCCTCACCCTGGTTGTCGTTGGCCTTTGCTACCAGTACCCCATGCAGGCAACCACGTGGGCCGCCAAGGTCACCCCGGACAAAGCCCACCTGCTATTGCTGGCCGTGGTAGCAGGGTTGCTGACCCTGACCCTGCTCAGCCTGCGCGCGATCTTCAAGCGGGCCAACCTGCTGTCAGGTCTGTCCACTGACCTGGCCAGACGCTCAAGCCTGTTCAGCGCCGGACTGAGCCCTATCGACAGCCCACCTGGGTTGATCCTTGAGCAACTGGGCGAGCACTTCGAAGATTATCAACGCGGCAACCACAGCCGCGATATCACCCGTGCGCTGCGCGGGCGCTATCAAGGCCCGCTGCACAGTTTCGAGTACGCCTACTACCAGCTGCATTACGTGGTCAGACGCCTGGAGCAGGAAGAGGTGTCGGACGGCAAAGGCGGCACCCGCCAGCAAACCCGCGTGGTCTACGACCATCATGATCGCTTCAGCCTGGTGCTGGACTTCCCCTGGATCGAGGGCATTGCCGTGCGCTCGGGCGGGCCGAGCGCCATCGACTTCGAGCACAAGCACCAAACCTCTTCGACCGACTTCAACCGCGCCTTTACCCTGACTGGTGCCAGCGCCATGGCTTGCGCGCGCTTCGCCAAGCCGGTGACGGTTGTGCATCTGCTTGGCCTGAAGCCGAGGTTCAGCCAATTGAACCTTGAGTTCTCGCTGAACCAGGGCGGCTTGTGCATCAGCTTCGACAACAGCGACCTGCTTGGCTTCCAGCTGCCGTGCGACCTGCATTCGCCCAGCGAATTCCACGCGTTGATCGACGCTGGAGTGCCACTGCCCGCGCTTACCCAACTGCTCGAAGCGATCCACACGCTTGCCGAGCAGCATGACGACAACTTCAACCTGCCTCGCCAGGCAACCCCTCATATGGAGAACTGACAATGGATATCCCGGTCATCATCGGGCTGGTCACCGCCGTCATCGTGTCGTTGACGGTGATCGGCCTGTACAACTCGATCATCGGTGGGCACAACCGCGCGCAACGCGCCTGGGCCGATGTGCTGACCTATGAACGGCAGAAAACCAAGGTGCTCGATGCCCTGCAGGAGCAAGTCACCCAGTATCAAGAGTACGAGCAGAGCCTGCTTGGCGAGATCACCCGTCTGCGCAGCGCCATTGCCGAGTTGCCGGCTGCGGCCGATGGCAACTCGCTGGCCAAGACCGAACAGGCGACCCAGGCGCTGTTGAGCGGGCTGCGGGTCGCCTTCGAAGCCTACCCGGACCTCAAGGCGTCCGAGGTGCTGAACAATCTGATGCGCGAAATTACCGAACAGCAGGAAAACGTCGGTGCAGCCATCGTCATCTTCAATGGCGAGGTCGAACGCTTCAACAACACCCTCCAGATGTTTCCAGGCTCGCTGGTCAATGGCGCGCTGAACAAGAAGTCCCCGATCACGCCGTTTACCGATGCCCAGGCCGCGCAGGGCTTCTCGTACCGGCCGAACCTGTAGGCAATGCAGCCGTCGCCGAGGGCGGCGTTGACTGAGACCTATACTGGGCTTCCTGCGATACTTCGACGACAAGGACGTGGTAATGCTCGCCTCACTCAAGCGCTATCCCCCTGCGGTCAACCTGCTCCTGCTGACCACGTTCGTCCTGACCTTGGCCCGCGCGATCACCCTGCCCTACCTGGTGGTCTACCTGGCGGACAACTTCCAGCTCGCAGTCAGCCAGATCGGCCTGCTGATCGGCGGCGCGTTGATGCTGGCGTCGCTGCTGAGTCTGTACGGCGGGCACCTGGTCGACACCCTGCGCAACCACACCTTGGTAATCAGCGCCACGCTGCTGTTCGCGCTGGCCTTCGGCGTGGCCATCGCCAGCCGCTCGGCGTTGCTGTTCTTTGTCTGCCTGGTGCTGATCAACCTGGCCCTGGCGGTGGTCGACATTGCCGCCAAAACGGGCTTCTGCGCGCTGCTGCCGGTCGAGGAGCGCGCCGAGGTGTTCGCCATCAAGTACACCTTGAGCAATATCGGCTACGCCATCGGCCCACTGCTAGGCGTGGCGCTGATCGAGCTGGACGATCAGCTGCCGTTTCTGGTCTCGGCAGCAATCGGCCTGGGCATGTGCCTTTGCTATGCGCGCTTGGGCGATCGGCAGTTGCGCGCGAGCAGTCCGGGACAAACAGGCGCCGGCTTTGGCCAGGTGGCCCTGCGCCTGGCGCGGGATCGACGACTGGTCTGCTTTACCCTGGGCGGGGTGCTCAGCGCAGTGGTATTCGGCCAGTTCACCGCGTACCTGTCGCAGTACCTGGTGGTCACCGCCAGCCCCGCCGAAGCGGCGCGGCTGGTGGGGTACCTGGTGACGACCAACGCCGTTACCGTGATTGCGCTTCAGTACCTGATCGGCCGGCGTATCAGCCGCCAACGCCTGATGCCCTGGCTGCTGGCCGGGATGGGGCTGTTCATCGCCGGGCTACTGGGCTTCTCCCTGGCTGATTCGGCGCTGGCCTGGTGCCTGGCGATGCTGGTGTTCACCCTGGGCGAGATCATCGTCATTCCGGCCGAATACATGTTCATCGACCTGATTGCGCCGGAGCATCTGCGCGGTGTCTATTACGGCGCGCAGAACCTGTCCAACCTCGGCGCGGCGCTGGGGCCGGTGATCGTAGGCTTTGCCTTGGGGCAGTGGGTACCGGTGGCGGCCTTCTACCTGCTGGTGTTGTCGGTGATACTGGCGGCAGTGTTTTATTACCTGGGCACACAAAAGCGCTAGATTTTCGGTCAGGGCCCTGCGACGTCCTGCCACTGCGACCATGGTCGGCGCTGACGAAGCCCGAACGGCGTGCCAGACTGGTTGATCGGGACCGCGTTGGTTTTTTTGCTCCGGAGTCTTCATGTCGTTATCCAGCGGGCTGATCGCCGTGGTCGCCCTGGCCTACATGGCCATCATGTTCGCCATCGCCTTTTATGGCGATCGCCGCAGCACGCCGTTGCCGCCGCGCCTGCGTGCCTGGGTATACAGCCTGTCGCTGGCCGTCTATTGCACCAGCTGGACCTTCTTTGGCGCCGTCGGCCAGGCCGCCGAACAGCTGTGGGCGTTCTTGCCGATCTATCTGGGGCCGGTACTGTTGCTGATCTTCGCGCCGCAAGTGGTGCAGAAGATGGTGCTGATCAGCAAACAGCAGAACATCACCTCGATCGCCGACTTCATCGCCGCGCGCTATGGCAAATCGCAGAGCCTGGCAGTGGTGGTGGCGCTGATCTGCCTGGTTGGGGTACTGCCTTACATCGCCTTGCAACTCAAAGGCATCGTGCTCGGGGTCAACCTGCTGATTGGCGCCAACGCCGACGCCACCGGTACCCGCGTACAGGACACCGCCTTGGTGGTGTCGCTGGTGCTGGCGCTGTTCTCGATCGTCTTCGGTACGCGCAGCCTGGACGTCACCGAGCACCACCGCGGCATGGTCCTGGCGATTGCCTTCGAGGCGCTGGTCAAGCTGCTGGCGTTCCTGGCCGTGGGCGTGTTCGTGGTATTCAACCTGTACGACGGTTTCGACGACCTGTTCACCCAGGCGCGCCAGTCGGCGCACCTGGAGAGCTACTGGCAGGAGACCATCAACTGGCCGTCGATGGTGGTCCAGACCGGCGTGGCGATGATGGCGATCATCTGCCTGCCGCGCCAATTCCATGTGACCGTGGTGGAAAACATCGAAGCCCAGGACATGCGCATGGCGCGCTGGGTGTTCCCGATGTACCTGGTGCTGGCGGCGCTGTTCGTGGTGCCCATTGCCCTGGCGGGGCAGATGCTGCTGCCGGGCACGGTGATCTCCGACTCCTTCGTCATCAGCCTGCCGCTGGCTGAAGCCCATCCGAGCCTGGCGCTGCTGGCGTTCATCGGCGGCGCTTCGGCCGCCACCGGCATGGTCATCGTCGAGGCGGTGGCGCTGTCGACCATGGTCTCCAACGACATGCTGCTGCCCTGGCTGCTGCGGCGCAAGAATGCCGAACGGCCGTTCGAGGCGTTCCGCCACTGGATGCTCTCGGTACGCCGGGTGACTATCGTGGTCATCCTGCTGCTGGCCTATGTCAGCTACCGCCTGCTCGGCTCCACCGCAAGCCTGGCAACCATCGGCCAGATCGCCTTTGCCGCCGTCACCCAGTTGACCCCAGCAATGCTCGGCGCGCTTTACTGGAAGCAGGCCAACCGCCGCGGGGTGTTCGCAGGATTGGCCGCCGGTATCTTCCTGTGGTTCTACACCCTGGTGCTGCCGATTACCGCGCATAGCCTGGGTTGGTCGCTGGAACTGTTCCCAGGTTTGGCCTGGCTGCATGGCAACCCTCTGAACCTGCCGATTACCCCATTGACCCAAGGCGTGGTGCTATCGCTGGCGGGTAACTTCACCCTGTTCGCCTGGGTTTCGATCCTGTCACGCACACGGGTGTCGGAGCACTGGCAGGCCGGCCGCTTCATCGGCCAGCAGACCAGCGCCCGGCCCAACAGCCGCTCGCTGCTGGCGGTGCAGATCGATGACCTGCTCAAGCTCGCGGCGCGCTTCGTCGGCGAGGAGCGGGCGCGGCAGAGCTTCATCCGCTTCGCCTACCGCCAGGGCAAGGGTTTCAACCCTAACCAGAATGCCGACGGCGACTGGATCGAACACACCGAACGCTTGCTCGCCGGGGTGCTCGGCACCTCCTCGACCCGGGCAGTGGTCAAGGCCGCCATCGAAGGCCGCGACATGCAGCTCGAAGACGTGGTGCGCATCGCCGACGAGGCCAGCGAGGTGCTGCAGTTCAACCGCGCCCTGCTGCAAGGGGCGATCGAGAACATCAACCAGGGCATCAGCGTAGTCGACCAGAACCTGCACCTGGTGGCCTGGAACCGCCGCTACCTGGAGCTGTTCAACTACCCGGACGGTTTGATCAGCGTGGGCCGGCCGATTGCCGACATCATCCGCTACAACGCCGAGCGCGGCCTGTGCGGCCCGGGCGAGGCCCAGGTGCACGTGGCGCGGCGCCTGCACTGGATGCGCCAGGGCCGGGCGCACACCTCCGAGCGACTGTTCCCCAATGGCCGGGTTATCGAGCTGATCGGCAACCCGATGCCGGGCGGTGGCTTCGTCATGAGCTTCACCGACATCACCCCGTTCCGCGAGGCTGAGCAGGCGCTCAAGGAGGCCAACGAGGGCCTGGAGCAGCGGGTCGCCGAGCGCACCCACGAGCTGTCTCAGTTGAACCAAGCGCTGACCGAGGCCAAGAGCCGCGCCGAGGCGGTCAGCCAATCCAAGACCCGCTTCCTGGCGGCGGTCAGCCATGACCTGATGCAACCGCTCAATGCCGCCCGGTTGTTCTCCGCGGCGTTGTCGCAGCAGGCCGAAGGCATGTCGGACGAGGCCCAGCAACTGGTCCAGCACATGGACAGCTCGCTGCGTTCGGCTGAAGAGCTGATCAGCGACCTGCTGGACATCTCGCGCCTGGAAAACGGCAAGGTCACCCCAGACATCAAGCCCTTCGCCCTCAGCGACCTGTTCGACACGCTGGGCGCCGAGTTCAAGGTGCTGGCGGCGGAAAAAGGCCTGGAGTTCCGCCTGCGCGGCAGTCGCCTGCGGGTCAACAGCGACATCAAGCTGCTGCGCCGGGTGCTGCAGAACTTCCTCACCAACGCCCTGCGCTATGGCAAGAGCCCGATCCTGTTCGGCGTACGCCGCCAGGGCGAGCGCCTGTGGCTAGAGGTGTGGGATCGCGGGCCGGGCATTACCGACGACAAGCTGCAGGTGATCTTCCAGGAGTTCAAGCGCCTGGACAGCCACCAGACCCGCGCCGAGAAGGGGCTGGGCCTGGGCCTGGCGATCGCCGATGGCCTGTGCCGCGTGCTGGGGCATACGCTTGAGGTGCGCTCATGGCCAGGCAAGGGCAGCGTGTTCCGCGTCAGCGTGCCTATCGCCAGCGCCGCAACAGCCGCGCCTAGTGCCCCTGCCGAGCAGCAGCCCGGGCAACCGCTGGCTGGCCTGCACGTGCTGTGCGTCGACAACGAGGCGAGCATCTTGATCGGCATGAACAGCCTGCTCAGCCGTTGGGGCTGCCAGGTCTGGACCGCTCGCAACCGCGAGGAATGTGAAGCGTTGCTGGCCCAAGGCATGCGCCCACACCTGGCATTGGTCGACTATCACCTGGACGATGGCGACACCGGTACCGAGCTGATGGCCTGGCTACGGACCCGCCTGGGTGAGCCGGTGCCAGGGGTAGTGATCAGCGCCGATGGGCGCAACGAGACCATCGCCATGGTCCATGCCGCCGGCCTCGACTACCTGGCCAAGCCAGTCAAGCCCGCAGCGTTACGCGCCTTGCTCAATCGGCATCTGAGCCTGGTTCAGTAAGCGCTTGGTCGCTCAAGGCGCGCTCGAGCAGCTCGGCCGGCAGACTCTTGCTGGCGCGAGCGCCGAGCAGCTTGAGCTGCTCGCTGCGGCTGATCAGGTTGCCGCGCCCTTCACAGAGTTTGTTGCGCGCCGCCGCATAGGCTTTGTCGACTTGTTGCAGGCGCGCGCCGAGCTCGTCCAAGTCCTGGATGAACAGCACGAACTTGTCGTATAGCCAGCCGGCGCGCTCGGCGATCTCGCGGGCGTTCTGGCCCTGGCGCTCTTGCTTCCAGAGGCTGTCGATGACCCGCAGGGTCGCCAGCAGGGTGGTGGGGCTGACGATGACGATCTGCCGATCGAAGGCTTCCTGGAACAAGTTGGGTTCGGCTTGCAGCGCGGCTGAGAAGGCCGCTTCGATGGGCACGAAAAGCAGCACGAAGTCCAGGCTGTGCAACCCCTCCAGGCGGCTGTAGTCCTTGCTGGACAGGCCTTTGACGTGGCTGCGCAGCGATTGCACATGCTGCTTGAGCGCCGCTTCGTCGTTGTTACTGACGAACTGCTGGTAGGCGGTGAGGCTGACCTTGGCGTCGACCACCACCTGCTTGTCGCCGGGCAGCATGATCAGCACATCGGGCTGATAACGCTCGCCATCGGCGCTTTTCAGGCTGACCTGGGTTTGATATTCGCGGCCCTTTTCCAGGCCGGCGTGCTCGAGCACTCGCTCCAGGATCAGCTCGCCCCAGTTGCCCTGGGTTTTCTGCCCCTTGAGGGCCTGGGTCAGGTTGGTCGCCTCATCGGACAGGCGCAGGTTGAGCTGCTGCAGACGCTCGAGCTCTTTGCTCAGGGAGAACCGCTCGCGGGCCTCTTGCTGGTAGCTCTCTTCCACGCGTTTTTCAAACGCCTGGATGCGTTCCTTGAGCGGATCGAGCAGTTGGCCCAGGTGCTGTTGGCTGGTCTGGGCGAAGCGCTGTTCGCGCTCATCGAAGATCTTGCTGGCCATCTCGGCGAACTGCGCACGCAGGGTGTCACGGGCTTGCTGCAAGTCTTCCAGACGCTGCTGGTGGCTTTCCTGCTGCTCGCGCAGTTCAGCCTCCAGACGCGCTGCCTGGGCCTCCAGCCGGCGTAATTCGGCTTCACGGCTGGTGCGTTCGAGCTGCCAGGCATGGGCGGCGTCGCGGGCGTTGTCGCGGTCGATCTGGAGCAGTTCCAGCTCACGGCCAAGGGCGGCGAGGTTGGCTTGCTTGACGCCGTTGGCTTCGCTGAGGTCGCTGATTTCGTCGCGGCTGGCGTCGAGTTGGGCCTGCAGGCCTTCGTGGGCGAGCATGGCCGCGCTGAGGCGCTCTTCGAGCAGCGCCAGCGCGTTCTGCCGGGCTGACTGGCGACGCTGGCTCTGCAGGATCCAGGTCAGGCAGGGAACTGCCGCCGCCACGATGCCCAGCAGAATGCTGGCCAGATCTACTGCCATAGCTACCCCAATTAGTTCGATTTCGGTGGATGGAGCTTAACAGTACGCAGGCTGTTCGGTCCTCGGCCCCGCGTTGCGGGCCATCGCAGACAAGCCAGCGCCTACAGTGACCGCGGAGCCTGTAGCAACTGGCTGTGCTTACGATGGCCCACAGTTGTCAGGTAGATGACATCTGCTTGAGCAACCGCCCAGCCTCCTGCGAGCCCTGCCCTGCCGCCTGCTCCAGCCAATAGCGCGCCTGCTCCGGCTCGCTGCGCTGGCACAAGCGGCCATATTCAAGTTGCGCCCGGCGATCCCCCGCCCGCGCCGCTTGGCGCAGCAGTTCATGGCCAATACGCCGATCCCGGGCATTACCGCAGTCGCGGCAAAGCATCTGCCCCAGGCGACTCTGTGCCACCACCACACCCTGGCGCGCCGGCTGCTTGAGCAAGCGCCCAGCCAGGTGCTTGACGCTGTGCTTGTCACCCAGGCGCGGGCTGTCGAGCAGCCACAGGGCTACTTTCAGGGAAAAGCGCTTGGGAACAGGCTCGGACGATGCGGGGGGTTGAGCGAGGTTTTTACCGCGAAAATTCATGACTGACAGCGAAGGCAATTCGTGAGGCGCGCCACTCTACTCCATTTTTTGCGCGATGGCCTGGGCGTTTGTTGATGAAATTTCAAAAAAATTTGGTGATCTTTTCTTGACGTTTTCCAACCGGCATTTATCACCGAGTCGATTGACGACGATTGTCGGACAGTTATGAATATTGCTGGCACGCCCGTCCTAGAGCAAGCGCTCGGGACAATCCACAGATCCTGTGGATAACTCGGTGGACAACCACTTCATGTTGCCTTCAAACCCCCATGAAATGGGGCCTACAGTCAAACTGTCGATTTTTTCACCAGCTAAAATTAGTGTTTTTTTTCATTGACTTAAGCTTTCAGTCAAGGCATTGGCGAGGCCATCGGCGGTTGTTGCAGTGCCGTTACAAGCTGCGCCTCAAATGTGTACAAGTGCACCGAAACCCCGCATTTGGATGCACGAAAATAGTCCATGCGACCAATTGCCCTGGTTGCTCCCCCACTTCACAAGAGGGCCAGGAACAGACATACTGGTCGGCTTCGCGGCTAAAAAGCAGCGATGCTTGCACTCCCTGTTTTTTTCCTGTAGGGTGCGCCTCGTTAGTACCCAGCTGAAAATCAATTCTGGCCAGTAAGGTCCCTGCAGCGTCCAGCTCCCCCCAAGAGCAGCACCTGCTGAAACAGGACCGGCCCTTTCGATGATTCACTCGGCAGCCAACGCTGCTCAAGCACGAATCACCTCGCAGATTGATCGGGATCTTCACCCAGAGGCCTTGAACCTTCGCCTCGGTGTGCCTGCCCGACTTTTGACGTACCTACCAGTCAGCCCAGCGCCTACCTATTGAATGCGCCACCTCTGGCTGCCCTGTTCCAGTCAGGTTCAGCGCCTCCTTAATAAAGGCGTCACTGGAACGTTTCTAAGATGCATGGATCGTATTCCATGACTAATGCAGGAACCTCCACATAATGACAAATCATCATCAGTTTCAGCGTGCCGTTGGCACTCTCTCTCAGGCCTTCGCCCCACTGAAGTGCCTTATCGTTGCCCCACGCAAGGGCAGCTTCAGCTTCACCCTGGTCGACGAACACGGTATCGCTTGCCACAGCGAGCGCCTGTATCCCGAGCAGTACAACCGCGCCGAACCGCTGCAAGCGGTCATCGATCGGACCCGCCAATCGCTGACCGCGTGATTGGCGAATGCCAGCCCATTCATGGGTTGAATCGGCGCACTTCCCTGCTGCCTGTTGGTTCTTGGCCTAATTGCTGTATGGCATATGGCGAACAACCTCAGGCAGCAATCGATTTAAAAACAGGCCTTTACGCCGTGGTTATCACACTACACTTCAACTCGAGTGGTGTAAGCCGCTTCCGGCGGGCCTGATCCTTCACCAGCTGCCAAGCTCCAGCGCCCGTCGGCCCTTAATAGAACGAGGGCATCATGGGTATCGCTGCGAATGAATTGTGTCAGTATGTGATCCGTCCAACCCTGGTCTACCTGAACCGTCATTGCGCCAGCGCCGAGGCCTTGCTACTCGGTGTCGCCGCCAGCCAATCGGCACTCGGTTCAGCCTTGCACGACCGACGCGGACACGGTCTCTACCGAATCGGTGAGACACGTCACCAGGCCCTGTGGGACGACTACCTCGCTCGCGATCCGGACCTGGCCAGCCTGGTCCGCGGCCTTGCCAGCCAACACGCCTTCCTGGGCGGGCCGCACCTGGAGCTGACGGTCAACCTGCGCTACTCCACCGCCATCGCCTGGATGCTCATCGAACAGCAATCCACCGCCCTCCCCGCGCCCGATGATCTGCTTGGACTTGCCCGAATCTGGCGGCAAATCTTCCAGCCCCAGGGACGCCTGCGTGACTTCACTCACGCTTGGCACACCTGCATTGAACCAATCCTGTCGGAAGCCTCCTAAGCGTCATCCTACAAAAAACCGGAAAAAAGGGAATTTTGGTCGGATTGTCCTACAAAACCGCTCTATCTCCTGCGTTTGAGGCTATAGCGCGGCGCGTGATTTGTTGGTAGCTTTTCGCCCCGGAGATCCCAAGGAGTTTCACAATAATGAAAAAAGTAATGCTCAAAACCTCCCTCGGCGTCGCCGTTGCTCTCGCTTCCAGCCAATTGCTGGCCAGCGGCTTTGCGCTTAACGAGCAAAGCATCAGCGGCATGGGGACAGGTTTCGCGGGTCGTTCTTCTTCTGCCGAAGATGCCAGCACCGTGTTTGGCAACCCTGCTGGTATGTCGCGCCTCAAGCGTGAACAGATCACCGTGGGTGGCGCCGCCGTTATCGCAAAATCCGACATCTCGGGCCCAGGCAGCAACTATGGGGGGGAAACTGACGGTGACATGGTCCCGGTGGTTGGCGTACCGATGGGTTACTACGTCAAGCCAATCGATGATCACTGGAGCGTAGGTTTTGGCGTGTACGTGCCGTTCGGCCTGGTTACCGACTACGGTGGAGACGACGCCGCACGCTACTGGGGCAAGAAAAGCCACGTAGAAGTCATCACCTTCCAGCCGACCGTCAGCTATGCCTTCAACGACAAGGTATCGATCGGTTTCGGCCCTACCTTCAACCGGATCAAGGGTGAGCTGGGTTCCAACCTGAACCAGTCGTTCATCGGTCAGGGTGATGGCGAGGTGAAGATCAAGGGTGACGACACCGCTGTAGGCTACAACATCGGTATTCTGGTACAGGCCACCGATCAGACTCGTCTGGGCCTGACCTATCACTCGATGGTCGACTACAAACTCGAAGGCAAGACTCGCGTCAGCAGCCCGTTGCTCGGCCCGTTCGATGGCAACAAGTTCGATGCCACGCTCAAGATCAAGACCCCAGAGTCGGTGGACTTCTCGATCACCCACGAGCTGGACGATCAGTGGACCGTCTACGCGGGTAGCACCTGGACCCGCTGGAGCCGCCTGGAAGCCATCACCGTCAATAACGAGCTGCCTGCTGCGCTGGCAGGTAGCCCGATCGGTAGCTCCTTCGGCACCATCAGCGAAGAGCAGAACTGGCATGACACCTGGGCTCACGCTATTGGCGTGTCCTACAAGGTCAACAAGGAGTGGACGCTGCGTACCGGCTTCTCGGTCGATCAATCGCCGACCAACAACCATGACCGCTCGCCACGCATTCCGACTGGCGATCGCAAGATCTTCAGTGTCGGCGCAGGCTGGAGCCCGACCGAAGACATGACCATCGACGTGGCCTATTCCTACCTGTGGGAAGAAGACACCAAGGTCAACAATCAGCCGGACTCACCAACTGTAGGCGCGCTGAAAGGCTCGTACCAAGCCAAGTACGAGAACAGCGCTCACGGTGTAGGTGCTTCGCTGACCTACCGCTTCTGAGCTGCTTTTGAGCCGCTCTTGAGTAAGCCAAGCTTCATGAAAAAACCGCCCTCGTGGCGGTTTTTTTTGAGTTCTGCGTAAGCACTTTCCGGCCCACCTGCCACTATCAAACAGACGAATCCGCTTGCACGCCCCACCGCTGCCCGAGGCACTCCTGTAGATAATCCATGAATACCCGCACCTTGGCCGTCATGGCAAAACGATCAGTCACGCACAGGTAGACATCCATCGGCTCGGTCTGCGCATAAACCAGACCAGCCTCGGAGCACTCGAACAAGGGCACCAACGCACCAGCGTCGAGATACGGCCGGACGATGAACTCGGCCAACCGGGCAATCCCGCCGTCATTGAGCGCCATCTGCGTCAGGGCATCGATATCATCGCTGATCAGCACCTGACCGAACTGGGCATCGAAACGCACGCCGTCCCCCACAAAGCCCCAGCGCAAGAAACGCCCATCCACCGGATAGCGAAACACCAGGCAACGATGGTCACGCAGCGACTGCGGCGTCGGCGGCAGGCCAGCGCTCGCCAGATAGCCGGGCGATGCGCAGCAGATGAAGGGGATGCGTGCGATATGCCGGGCGATCAGGTGATCTTCGAGCTGCGGGGTAATGCGCAGGCTGACATCGACCTCCTCGCGCGCATGGTTGACCTTGCGATCAGTCGTAATCAACTCTATCGAAAGCTGCGGGTAGCGTGCACTGAAGGCGGGGATCAACGGCGCCAGCACATGCCGGCCGAATGCCGAGGTCGATGCAATGCACAGGCGCCCCTGCGGTTCGCTGTCAGGCGTGCTCACCGCTTGCTCGGCCAAAGCGAGGTCATGCTCGATTTGCCTGACCCGCTGGTAATACAGGCTGCCCGCTGGGGTCAGGGTCATGCTGCGGGTAGTGCGTGACACGAGCCGCACCTGCAAGTGCGCCTCAAGCCGGGCCAGGTTCTGACTGACAGCTGCGGGACTGATCCCCAGCAGCCGCGCGCCACCGGCGATACTGCCCGCCTCGACCACCTTGATGAAGCTGCGAATGGTGTTGAGCAGATCCATGGCGAGCCCTGATGATTCGTAAGAATCTCTTTATAAAGAACTCAGCCGCGACGGTCTACAGCCCGCCTTGCCCGCTTGTTAACCTGCGCCTCCACCCACTGCTGGAGGTCATCGATGAGCGAACTGTCTCCCACCCGTAGCCGGCGGCGCTTGCGCCCAGGTGCCACGCCTTATGTGTTCGCGTTGTATATGTCGGCCATCATGGCCTTGCTGATGTGCTTTGTGATCACTGCAGCCAATGCCGGGATTACCCCCGACTATCTGGCCAACGTGCTCAAGGCCTACCAGCTGGCAATGCCGGTGGCCTTTGTCTGCGTGTTGATGGTGCGCCCTGTGGTCGTGCGCCTGGTGGCCCTGACCGTGCACCCCCACTAAGCCTCAGGGCTCAGAGGCAATGGCTTTTTCGATCGCCGCCTTGAACTCAGGATCGTCAGGCTTGGTCAGGCTGGAGAAGTTGGCGATCACCTTGCCGCGACGATCCACCACGTACTTGTAGAAATTCCACTTGGGCGCACTGCTCTGCCTGGCCAGCTCGCTGAACAACGGCACCGCATCGTTGCCGCGCACATGCTGCGCCTTGGTCATGGCGAAGGTCACACCATAATTGGCAAAGCAGACCTTGGCGGTCTTCTCGCTGTCGGCGTCTTCCTGCTTGAAGTCATTGGAAGGTACGCCAAGCATCTGCAGACCTTGCCCCTGGTACTCCTTGTACAGCGCCTCAAGCCCTTCGAACTGCGGGGCGAAACCGCAGTAGCTGGCAGTATTGACCACCACCAGCGGCTTGCCGGCAAAGCGCTCGCACAAGTCGATCTGCTGTTTGCCGCTAAGCTCGGGCAGGCTGCCCTGCAACACTGCCGGGCAGTCTGCGGCCCAGCTTGAGGCCAGCGTCGCCAGGGCCAGGAAAGGTATCGCCAGCCAGCGTGCATGCATCATGGTAAATCCCCTGCAAGACAGTCCTTGAACTTGCAGGGTAGCGCCTAACAAAGGCTCATGCCCAGTTGCATCAGCGCCAAGCCTCCCCGGTGC
Source organism: Pseudomonas sp. Je.1.5.c (assembly GCF_051129895.1). NCBI lineage: Bacteria > Pseudomonadati > Pseudomonadota > Gammaproteobacteria > Pseudomonadales > Pseudomonadaceae > Pseudomonas > Pseudomonas sp. Je.1.5.c. Next base: position 43,057 of record NZ_JBCPSP010000025.1, on the reverse strand, counting down.
CAGCCCCACCAGGCCAACGCCAGCAGCACGATTGCTGCGGCTGCCAGCAGGCTAGCGCCCAGGTAGCGGTTCATGCCGCTTGCGCCTGCAGGCGGGCGACCGGACGCTCACGCACCGGCCAGTTGAGCGCGGCAGCCAACAGACTGAGCAGGATGGAGATCTGCCAGACCAGGTCATAGCTGCCCGTGCGGTCGTATACCACCCCACCCAGCCAACCGCCGAGGAAGGCGCCCAGCTGATGGAACAAGAAGACGATGCCGCCGAGCATCGACAGGTTACGTACGCCAAACAAGGTGGCCACCGTGCCATTGGTCAACGGCACTGTAGACAGCCACAGCAGGCCCATCGCAATGCCGAACAGGTAGGCACTGAACTGGGTCACCGGTGCCCACAGGAACAACACGATCACCACCGCCCGCAGCAGGTACAGCGCCGTCAGCAAGCGCGGCTTGGACATGCGTCCTCCGAGCCAACCGGCGGTGTAGGTACCCACGATATTGAACAATCCGACCAGCGCCAGCACGGTGGTGCCGATGGTCGCCGGCAGGTGCTGGTCGACCAGGTAGGCCGGCAGGTGCACGCCAATGAACACCACCTGGAAGCCACAGACGAAGAACCCCAGGGCCAAGAGCCAGAAGCCCGAATGCGAACACGCTTCACGCAGTGCCTGGCCCAGGGTCTGTTCAGCGCCATGACTCGGCAGCGGACGATCCTTGAGCAGGCCCACGAACGGCACGATCAACGCCACCAGCAGGCCCAGTACGAGCAAGGCCGCCGACCAGCCCAGCCACTGGATCAGGCCGAGCGTGCCCGGCAACATGGCGAATTGGCCAAACGAGCCTGCCGCACTGGCGATGCCCATGGCCATGCTGCGTTTTTCCGCTGGCACCGCGCGCCCAACCACCCCGAGGATGACCGAGAAGGATGTTCCGGACAGGCCAATACCGATCAGCAAGCCGGCGCTCAGCGACAGCGACCAGGCCGAGTCGGCCATGCCCATGGTGATCAACCCTACGGTGTAGAGAATCCCACCGATGACCACCACCTTGGCTGCGCCGAAACGGTCAGCCAGCGCGCCGGCGAACGGTTGGGCCAGACCCCAGATCAGGTTCTGCAAGGCAATGGCGAAGGCAAACACTTCGCGCCCCCAGCCGAAGTCGGCGCTCATCGGCGCCAGGAACAGCCCGAAGCCATGTCGCACCCCCAGAGACAACGCCAAAATCAGCGCCGCCCCCAGTAGCACCCACCCACTGGTTCGCCAAACGGAAGTCATTGTTGTTATCTCCAGCACATCACAAGGTTAATACGGGTATATACCCGCTTATCATCGTACGCGGTCACGCCAAACGCTCCAGCAAGCGCACCAGTTCATCGCGCTGTCCTTCACCCAACTGCTCGACCAACGTCAGCTGAGCGCGCTCCCAGGCCGGACCGGCATCCTGCAAGCGTGCTTTACCAGCCTCGGTCAGCAGCACCACTCGATTGCGCTGGTCTGCCCCCTCGGCCAGGGCCACCAGGCCGTCGGCCTCGAGCACCTTGAGATTGCGCCCCAGGGTACTGCGATCCAGGCCCATGGCTTCAGCCAGGCTGGTGATACTGGGTTGATCGAGCCGCTGTAGATGGCGCAACAGGGAAAACTGGGCGACATTGATGCCGAAGCCGGCAAGGGCCTCGTCGTAATGTCGGCTCACCCCGCGGGCGGCTCGACGCAGATGGGTACAGATACATTCACTGGTCAGCATGGATACGTGTATATACCCGCATCACTGATGTTGCAAGACGTTTCAAACGCGGATCATTGCTGCAAGCGCTTACGGATGGGCTCGAATGCCGCCGTGGCCGCGCGCTTGAGCGGATCCTCGGTGCCCTGCTCGATCGCCTGCCAGTAACGCCACGGCACCTTGGCAGTGCCCAGTTCGTAGTCCATGCCATCCCAGCTGTCTTCACGAAAACTGTAGAACGCCCAATGCAGGGCGTTTTTGTCCAGCACCGTCAGCACATCTTCAAGGTATTGCTGGCAACCGGGCAGACGTCGCATGCAGCCGAACTCTCCGACCACCAGCCGCGAATGGGGCAGTTTCACTCGGTCGAACCACTCAAGCGGCGCTTGCAGATACTGCGCTACCCGCTGGGCATTCCATTGCTCGGTATGCCCGGCGAAAGGCACCGGCCCGGGATAGGCAAAGGGCTTTTTGCGGGTCATGTTCGGCGCACTGGTAGCCGCGTAGGGTTCGTACATGTGCACGCTATACAGCACGCGCTCATCGCTCAGCGCTGCTGGCCAGTAGGCAAACGCATCCGCTGCCGCGTACCAGCCGGCGTCGAGCATGATCGGCGTGTCAGGGTCGACCTCACGGATCGCCGCCAGCAACTGCTGGTACAAGCCCGGCAAATCGCGGGGGCCGCCCTGCTGGGCGGCGTACCACTGCTGCATCCGCTGTGGGTCTGCGTGTTCGGCCAAACCGCCGAGTTTCTCCGGCGCTGGCTCGTTGATCAGGTTGTAGGCGGCGACTGCCGGGTGATCCTTCAGCGCCTGGGCAAGGTCACGCCAGAAGGCGGCGGCTTGCGCCCAGTAATGTTTGTCTTGCCAGAGGCGATCATCGAATTGGTCGTGATTGTTCTGCGACCAGCGCATCCCCGGCAGCGAAAGCGGTGCGATCACCACTTTCAGGCCTGCGCCATGGGCATGGTCGAGGACCTGCCTGAGCTGGGCCAGGTCGGCTGTGGCGAGCCCCCGATAGGCATCGGCATTGCCCAGCAGAAAGTCGCGTTGCTCAGGTTGCCATTTGTCGTAGGACAGCCGCACCCAAGTGGCGCCATAGCCTTGCAGGGCTTGGAAGTAGGCTTGGGTCGGTGGCAGCCGGTTGAAGCTATTGCCGCCGTGGCGGGGGGTATTCCAGAACTCGATCAGATCGGCGCCATGGGCTGATTGGATGGCGAGCAGAAACAGGCTGGTGAGTATCCAATGGCGCATGCTCGGCGCCTCCTTGGCAGGCTTGAGAAGCGCTCAAGGGTACGCCTGCTCTGCCAGGGGAGCATTGCCTCAAGGATTGCTGGAGATTGCGACTGACCGCCAAGGCTCTATCGCGGGGCACGCCCGCTCCCACGTATTGCACCGAGCTACAGCCATGCAGCAATCACGTAAGAGGCAGCAACGCCAGCCCCAACACCACTGCCAATTCCAACAACTCAAGCATCGCCCCGGCGGTATCCCCTGTGGTGCCGCCTAACCTTCGACACATGAGCTGACGCAACCAGGCAAACACCACGCCCGCCAGCAGCACCAGCCACAGCGCCGCCCAACCACCTAACGCCACGCAGGCCAGTGCACTTGCCAGCAGCACCCAGCGCGCCGTGCGCTTGGGCAGATGCTCAGCCAGCGCTTGCCCAAGCCCACCGGGACGTACGTAGGGCGTGCAGAGAAACAACCCCAGCAACGCCGCCCGCCCAACCAAGGGCGCCAGCACCAGCCAGGCGCCGACGCCGCGCTCGACCAACACCCACAGCGCGCAGAACTTGAGCAACAGTACCAACACCAGGGTGACCACGGCGATCGGCCCGCTGCGCGGATCTTTCATGATCAGCAAGGTGCGCTCACGATCGCCAAAGCCGCCCAGCCAGGCGTCAGCGCTGTCGGCCAGCCCATCCAGGTGCAAGGCGCCACTGAGCAGCACCCACAGGGTCAGCAGCAAGGCGGCATGCAACGGTGCTGGAGTGCCGTGCAGCAAATGGCTGGCCGCCCACAACAACAGGCCGAACAGCAGGCCTACCAGCGGATAGAACAACAATGAGCGACCCGTCTCACGCGGTTCAGGCATCCCCGGCAGGGTGACCGGCAGGCTGCTGAGAAACTGCAAGGCGATCCACAGTGGCAGCATCTCAGGGCAGCTCCCGCAGTTGTCCGTTTTCTTCCAGCTGCAGACGCACCAGCGCGCCATGGCCGACTTCGACCTGCAGCAATTGCTCACGGGGCAGCCCCCGCGCACGGGCCAGCAGCAGGCGCATCACCCCGCCATGGGTCACCAGTAGCAGCTGTTTGCCAGCATGCTCGCGGTGTAGACGCTCGATGGCCACCAGCACCCGTTCAGCGAAGGCCTCGACCGGCTCGCCGCCCGGCGGGGTGAAGGCATAGGGATCGGCCCAGAACAGCCCAAGCGCATCGGCCTGATCCTCCATGATCTGCGCAGCGCTGCGCCCTTCCCAGTCACCGAAGTGCAGCTCGCGGATGCCCGCTTCCAGCTGCACCGGCAACGCCAGGCGGGCGCCGAGTTCGTCAGCAAAGTGCGCGCAGCGTTGCAACGGCGAAGTGACCAGCGCGTGCCACGGCCCGCCCTGTTCGACCGCCGCGCGCATCTGCGCCCAACCCCGTTCGGTCAGGGCGTCGTCAAGGCTGCCGCGCAGGCCGCCACCCAGCTCGGTTTCACCATGGCGCAGCAGGTCGATGATCATGCCGGGCGATCCGCCACCGCAGCTTCGGCAAAGGTCGCCATCTGCCCGTGCAGGGCACAGGCCAAGCGCATCAATGGCACCGCCAACGCGGCGCCGCTGCCCTCGCCCAGGCGCAGGCCGAGGGCCAGCAGCGGCTCGGCCTCAAGGGCCGCGAGCAGCGCCTGATGCCCAGGCTCTGCACCTTGGTGAGCGAACAGCAGCCAGGCACGGCAGTGCGGGTTCAGGCGCACCGCGACCAACGCGGCGACGCTGCAGATAAAGCCATCGACCAGCACCGCCACACCCTGCTGGGCACAGGCCAGGTAGGCGCCAGTCAGTGCGGCGATCTCGAAGCCGCCGACGCACGCCAGCGCCTGTAATGGGTCATCGGCACGCAGCCCGTGCAGGACCAAGGCACGCTCGATCACCTCAGCCTTGTGCCGTACCCCTGCTGTATCCAAGCCCGTGCCTGGGCCGCTCAGTTCACGTGCCGGGCAACCGAGCAAGGTGCTCGCCACGGCTGCGGCCGCAGTGGTATTGCCGATGCCCATCTCACCGCCGATGAACAGCTGGGCGCCCTGCTCGGCAGCACGTAATGCCGTTTCACGTCCGGCCTGCAACGCCGCCCGCAGTTGCTCGTCAGTCATCGCCGGACGCTGGGCAAAATTGGCCGTGCCGGCGCCCAGACGCAGATGGCGCACGCCCGCTAGCTGCAAGGTGGGATCGATGGTACCGAGGTCGACCACTTCCAGGCTCGCTTCGAGCTGGCGCGCCAGTACGCTGATCGCCGCGCCGCCAGAAACGAAGTTGCGCAGCATCTGCCCGGTCACCGCCTGCGGATAGGCCGAAATGCCCTCCTCGACCACGCCATGGTCGCCCGCGAAAATGCTGATCGCAACGTGCTCCAGGCTCGGCCGTTCACGCCCTTGCAGGCCAGAAAGGGTCACTGCCAAGGTCTCTAGCTGACCGAGCGAGCCGGTGGGTTTGGTCAGTTGCTGCTGACGGGCGCGGGCCTGGTCCATGGCGGCGTTATCGACAGTTTGGCAGGCATCACGCCACCACGATTGGGTCATAGAGCAGGTCCTTTGAGCATCAGAGGAAGGCCGGCAACGGTAAGCACCACGCGCTCGCAGCGCTCGGCTACGGCCTGGTGCAGCCAGCCGGCCAGATCGACATAACGGCGGGTCAGTTCGCCCATGGGCACCACGCCCAGGCCGGTTTCATTGCTGACCAGAATGATCGTGCCCGGCAGGCTTTGCAGACAGTCGAGCAGCGCGTCGCGCTCTTGCGCCAGGCGCTGGTCGTCCTCGAGCATCAACAGATTGGTCAGCCACAGGGTCAAGCAGTCCACCAGCAGGCAGCGCCCTGGCGCCGCCTCGGCGCGCAGTACCGCGGCCAGTTGCAGCGGCTGTTCGATCAGCGCCCAGTGATCGGGGCGGCGCTGGCGATGCAGCTTCACCCGCGCATTCATCTCGCCATCGAGCGGCTCGCTGGTGGCGATGTAGGTCACCGCCAGGCCCGAGTCCTGGGCCAGTTGTTCGGCCAGGCGACTCTTGCCGGAGCGGGCACCGCCAAGGATCAGGTTGCGCATTTCAGGCGACTCCACACAATTGGCGCAGGTGCGCGGTGTCCAGGTGTTGCTCGATCAGGTCGGCCAGGCGCTCGATATCGCGTTCGCGCAGGGCCTCGTAGTCGATGCTTTGCACCGCTTGCAGGCCGGCCCAGCGCAACAGCGCGGCGCACGATTGGCTACCTTCGAACAGGCCGTGCAAATAAGTGGCGAGAATCTGCCCATCGGCACTGATCGCGCCGTCGCAGCGGCCATCGGCCAGGTGCACGGCAGGCTGCTCCAGGGCCGGGCCACGGGTCACCCCCGCGTGGATCTCATAGCCGGCAACCGCCGATTGCTCCAACTGCAAGGTGCCACAGACGTTGCGCAGCTGTTTCTCGGCCTCAAGCTCGGTGACGTAGTCGAGCAGGCCCAGGCCGGCACTGGTACCCGGTGGGCCTTCCAGGCCAAGCGGATCTCGCACTTGGCCACCGAGCATCTGCAAGCCGCCGCAGATACCGATCAGCTTGCCGCCGTAGCGCAGGTGGCGCGCGATGGCGCTGTCCCAGCCGCGCTCGCGCAACTGCGCCAGGTCGGCGCGCACGCTCTTGGAGCCCGGCAGGATGATCAGGTCGGCGGGCGGGATAGGCTCGCCCGGCCCGATGAACTGCAAATCGACCTGGGGGTGCAGACGCAGCGGGTCGAAGTCAGTGTGGTTGCTGATCCGCGGCAGCACCGGCACGATCACCTTGAGCACCTGCGCAGCCTTGCTCGGCTGACGCACGTCAATGGCGTCCTCGGCTTCCAGGTGCAGGTCGGTGACATACGGCAGCACGCCCAGCCCCGGTTTGCCGGTGCGCTGTTCGAGCCAGTCCAGGCCCGGCTGCAACAGGGCGATGTCACCGCGAAAACGATTGATCACAAAGCCTTTGACCCGCGCCTGCTCGCTGGCCGAGAGCAGCTCCAGGGTGCCGACCAGGTGGGCGAACACCCCACCGCGATTGATGTCGGCCACCAGGATCACCGGGCAGTCGACCGCCTCGGCAAAACCCATGTTGGCGATGTCGCCAGCGCGCAGGTTGATCTCGGCAGGCGAGCCGGCACCTTCGACCATCACCACCGGGTACGCAGCCGCCAGCCGCTGGTGCGAGGCTAGCACGGCCTGCATGGCGATGGCTTTGTAGTCGTGGTAGGCAACGGCGTTCATGCTGGTGACCGCCCGCCCGTGGATGATCACCTGGGCGCCGGTATCGCTGTTGGGCTTGAGCAGCACCGGGTTCATGTCGGTGTGCGGCGCCAGCCGACAGGCCTGGGCCTGCACCGCCTGGGCGCGGCCAATCTCGCCGCCGTCGGCGGTGACCGCACTGTTGAGGGCCATGTTTTGCGGTTTGAACGGCACCACGGCAATGCCCTGGCGCAGCAGCCAGCGGCACAAGGCGGTGACCAGCGTGCTCTTGCCGGCATCGGAAGTGGTGCCTTGCACCATGAGGGTGGTCATGCCGATTCCTTCTGGTAATCATCGAGCGCCAAGCGCAGGCGCTGTTCGTCCGCCGCGCTGGCAGGCAGGCCGAGGCGCACCGCCGCAGGGTGCTCGAACACGCGCACGAGAATGCCGCGCTGGGCGAGAAAGTCATGCAGGCGCGCGGCCTGCTCGCCACGGATGTACTGGAACAAGTCACAACCGCCGCTTGGCGTCAGACCTGCATCATTCAACAGGCTTGCCAGGCGTTGACTGGCCTGCCGGCAACTGACGATCTGCGCGACATGAGCCTGCTCATCGGCCAGGCACGCTTGGCCGAGCACTCGGGTCGGACCGGCAACCGTCCACGGCCCCAGCAGCTCGGCCAGGCGCAGCAGCAGGCTCGGCTCAGCCATGACGAAGCCCAGGCGCACCCCGGCCAATCCGAAAAACTTGCCGAACGAACGCAGCACGATCAACCCTGCACGCTCGGCGCAGTCGACCACGCTGTGCTCTGGGGTGTTGTCCATGAACGCTTCATCGACCACCAGCCAGCCGCCACGGCGGGCCAAGCGGGCATGCCAGTCGAGCAGGCGCTCGCGCGGTACAGTGCGTCCAGTGGGGTTGTTCGGGTTAACCAGCAGCAGCACCTGCAGGCTGTCGAGCGCCTGTTCGACCTGCTCATCGTCAAGCTCCACCAGCTGGTGGCCAGCACGTTGCCAAGCGTACGGGTGCTCGGCATAGCAAGGCCCCAGCACCCCGACCCGACCTGCCGCACGCAAGTGTGGCAGCGCCTGAATCGCCGCCTGCGAGCCAGCCACCGCCAGCAGGTGCTCGGCCCCGTAGTAACGTCGCGCCGCCTGTTCCAGGCCATCTTCGGCCTCAGGCAAGCGCGCCCAGGCCTCAATGGGAATGGGCGGGATCGGGTAGGACCAAGGGGCAATGCCGCTGGACAGATCGAGCCACTGCTCGCGGCCAATCCCGTAGTGGCGTACGGCCCGTTGCAAGCGGCCTCCGTGTTCAAGCATTGAGGTAGCCTCCCAGGCAGATCACCAGCAGCCACAGCCAGACGCCGCGCTGCACCAGGCTCCAGCCACGCTCGATAGCATCGGCATCGGCCATCGGGCCTTGGCCCAGGCGCGGGCGCTCGTGCAGTTCGCCGTGGTACACCGCAGGGCCACCCAACTCGACCCCCAACGCACCAGCGCCAGCGGCCATTACCGGCCCGGCGTTGGGGCTGTCCCACAGCGGCCCCTGCTGACGCCAGCAACTGAGCGCCAGGCGGGTCTTGCCCAACAATGCATAGGTCAGGGCCACCAGGCGTGCGGGAATATAGTTGAGCACATCATCGATTTTCGCTGCCGCCCAGCCGAAGCGCTCGAAGCGCTCATTGCGATAACCCCACATGGCATCGAGGGTATTGCTCAGGCGATACAGCACCACACCGGGAGCACCAGCGACGATGAACCAGAACAACGCGGCAAATACCGCATCGCTGCCATTCTCCAGCACCGATTCGGTGGCTGCGCGGGCCACAGCGGGCTCGTCGAGCTCACGGGTCTCGCGGCTGACCAGATAACCCACGCGCTTTCTCGCCTCATCCAGATCGCCACGGCGCAAGGCTTCGGCTACTGGCAGCACGTGCTCGCCCAAACTGCGCAGGCCGAGCGCGCAGTACAGCGCCAGCACCTCGACCAGCCAGCCGAGGTAGGGCAACCAGGACAGGATCAGCGCCAGCAGGGTCAGCGGCACCACCGCCAGGAACCAGGCACTGACCCCGTGACTGCGCCAGCCCCTGCCGCCGGCATTGAGCCGCTGTTCCAGGCGCGAGGCGAAATTGCCGAAGGCCACCAACGGATGGCGGCGCTGCGGTTCACCCAGCAAAGCGTCCACGGCCACCCCGGCCACGGTCAGCAAGGCCACGCTCATCGGCGCTCTCCCCATTGGTTGTCGTAGAGCATCTCGCTTAACGGGCGTTGCTCGGCCCAGTTTTCCATGACCAGCATCGGCGCTGGGTAGAACGCCTGTACCGGGCCCAGACACAGCACCGCCACTGGCTTGGCACCGGCTGGCATGCCCAGCAGTTCGCCCAGTGCCTGCGGGTCGAACAGCGACACCCACCCCATCCCCAGGCCTTCGGCACGCGCCGCCAGCCACAGGTTCTGGATGGCGCAGGCCAGTGAGGCAAGGTCCATTTCTGGCAAGGTGCGGCGGCCGAAAATGTGCGGCTCACGGTTGTCCATCAACGCCGCGACCAGCACTTCGGCGCAGTCGTTGATGCCCTCGACCTTGAGCTTCATGAACTCATCGGAGCGCTCGCCGAGCGCCTCGGCGGTGCGCGCCCGCTCCTGTTCGACCAGGGCCTGGATGCGCCCGCGTAGTTCGCGTTGGCTGATGCGGATGAAGCGCCAAGGCTGCATCAAGCCGACGCTTGGCGCCTGGTGAGCAGCGTTGAGCAGGCGTGTAAGCAGCTCCGGGGCGATCTCTGCGCCGGTAAAGTGGCGCATGTCGCGGCGCTCACCAATGGCCCGGTAGACCGCGGCGCGCTCGGCCGCGCTGAAGGCGTGCTCGCTCATGGTCGCAGCAGCGCCGCCGCCGCGTCAGGGTTGGAGGGGAAGTAGAAGTGCACGTACGACGCCGTCAGGCGCCCCAGGCGATAGACCGCCTCGTTGCCACGCCCGCCGTTGGGGCTCAAGCCACGAGCGATGGGTTCGAGCGCAGTGGTGGTCAGGGAATGGTGATAGGTATGCCCGCGCAAGGTGCCTTCCGGCAACTCGACCGCCTGCAAGGCCAGGGCGGCGAGGCGCTTTTGCATCACCGCTTCGCCGGGCAGCAGGCCAAGCAGTGGCGCACGCTCACCAGCGACATCGGTCAGTGCATCGAGCAAGTACAGCATGCCGCCACATTCGGCCAGCAGCGGCTTGCCCTGGGCATGGTGGGCGCGGATCGCTTCCAGCATCGGCGCATTGGCCGCCAGGGCCTGATGGTGCAGCTCTGGATAGCCACCTGGCAGGTACAGGCTGTCTATCGCTGGCAACTGGCGGTCGTGCAGTGGTGAGAACAATTCGAGCTGGGCACCCATCTCGCGCAACAGGTCGAGGTTGGCGCCATAGGTGAAGGCGAACGCCTCATCCTGGGCCACGCCAATGCGCAGGCCGGCCAGCGAAGGCACTGCTGCGGCGCGTTGAGGGGCGTCGAACGCTACCGGCGGCGGTAGCGCTGCATCGCAGCTCGAGCCCAGTGCTTGGGCGGCGGCGTCCAGGCGCAGGTCGAGATCGTTCAATTCGCTCGCTTGCACCAGCCCCAAGTGGCGGCTGGGCAGCTCGATGCCGCGTTCACGAGACAGCCCGCCATACCAGCGCAGGCCTTCAGTAAGGCTACCTTCGAGCAACTGGGCATGCCGCAGGCTGCCGACTCGGTTGGCCAGCACCCCGGCAAACGGCAAATCCGCCTGGTAACGCGCCAGCCCCAGCGCCAGCGCACCAAAGGTCTGGGCCATGGCCGTGCCGTCGATCACGGCCAGCACCGGCACACCGAAATGGCGCGCCAGATCAGCGCTCGATGGGGTGCCGTCGAACAGCCCCATGACGCCTTCGATCAGGATCAGGTCGGCATCAAGCGCTGCCTCCCAGAGCAGGCGGCGACTTTCCTCGGCGCCGATCATCCACAGGTCCAGCTGGTACACCGGGGCACCACTGGCGCGCTCGAGAATCATCGGGTCGAGAAAATCAGGCCCGCACTTGAACACCCGGACCTTACGCCCAAGGTTACGGTGCAGGCGTGCCAGAGCAGCGGTGACCGTGGTCTTGCCCTGGCCGGAAGCCGGTGCCGCGATCAGCACCGCCGGACAATGCCGGGTTTGGCTCATAGTTCCACGCCCTTCTGCGCCCGGATGCCGGCCTGGAAGGCGTGCTTGAGCATGCCCATCTCAGTGACGGTGTCAGCCAGCTCGATCATCTCCGGCTTGGCCGCACGCCCGGTGACGATGACGTGCTGCATGGGCGGACGGGCCTGGATGTCGGTCAGTACCTGATCGAGGTCGAGGTAGCCGTGCTTGAGGGCGATATTCAGCTCGTCGAGCACGACGAATTGAATCGATGGGTCTTGCAGCAATTGGCGCGAGACCGCCCAGGCGGCTTCGGCGGCGGCGATATCGCGCTGGCGGTCCTGGGTTTCCCAGGTAAAGCCCTCGCCCATCACGTGGTAGCGCACGTGCTCGGGGAAGCGGCGGAAGAACAGCTCCTCGCCGGTGCTGTTACGGCCCTTGATGAACTGCACCACGCCGCATTGCATGCCATGGCCCAAGGCCCGGGCCAGCATGCCGAAGGCCGAGCTGCTCTTGCCCTTGCCATTGCCGGTCAGCACCAGCAACAGGCCACATTCGTTGGGGGAATTGGCGATACGCTCGTCGATGATCGCCTTCTTGCGCTGCATGCGCGCCAGGTGGCGTTCGTCACGTTCGGGGGTTTCGCTCATCAGGGTTCTCCGCTGGCTGGCGACGCACGCAAGGGCGCGGCGACAGATCGATAGGCAGGCAAACGGAGAACACGCAGGCGCCGTGACCCACGCCACAGGCAACCGCGCATCACCCTCCGTGATGCCATTGGCAGTAACAGGCCGGTCTCCGGGCTCGTGAGCGAAGCGCGGGCTTCTGCGCCGCGCGCCTTCCCGGGTCATTCAACCCAGTGGCCATGCGCGACCTTGACTCACCTACCGTTGCGGGGGCAGCGCCGGAATACCACCGGCTTCCCAGTTTCACCCCGCCAGACCGCAGCCTGCAGGGCACCTGAAACACGCCGCGAAGGTTAGAGGGTTGCACCGGGAGCGTCAATGAAACAAGGCCGATTTGGCCTGGATCAATGGCCGATCCGGCAGCTTGTGCCAGACTGTCAGCAGTGATATCACATAGCCATTACTTTCAGCTGAACGCGACCAATAACGATAAGGAGAGCGCAGCATGCAAGGTCTGATCATCAACAACCCGCGCCTGGAGTTCCTGCGCCCGGCACTGGAGCGCTGGGTCGACTGCATCGACCGCTTCAATCAGGTCCAGGGCGACAATGAGGCGCCTTACTGGCATGGCGCGGCGGCCAACGTCGGCATGCTGGCTGCGGCGGCCTGGCAGGCTGAACTGGTGGCGCTGGAGCAGTACCAGAGCAAGAAGCAGCGTGATGAGGGCGAGCGTGAGGGGCGCTGTGATCTGTCCATCAGCAATGCTGAGGAGTCGATTCATTTGCGTGCCAGCCAGCGTTGGCCGCGGATTGCCCGGCTGGATTTGAACGCGGCGCTGCAGGAGGCGACGGCGCTGGCCAAGCCCATTGCCTACCCCAGTCAGCTCAAGGCCGGCGCGCTGTTCATCAGCCCGTGGAAGGCAGGACAGCATGCCAGCCCCGAGGAGCTGCAGGACCTGGTGGATGATCTGCAAAAGCACACGGCGTGTGTGCTGGCGTGGTATTTCCCGTATGCCTATCGCAAGTTGCATAACGAGCTGGGGCAGTATTTTCCGGGGGTGGCGTTGATGGTGAAGCAGGGTTGAAGAATCGGGGCTGCATTGCAGCCCCTGGCAGCGGCCCCCCTTACACCGATCGCTCAGGCAAAAGAACGGTGCCAGCAGCAGACTCCTGCTGCTTCACCGACACCTCCCCCTCCATCGCCTCGCGCAACTTGTCCTTATCCAGCGCACCTACCCACTTGGCAATCGCCAGCGTCCCGACCCCGTTGCCAATGGTATTGGTAATCGCCCGCGCCTCGGACATGAACCGGTCCACGCCCAACAGCAAGACCATCCCAGCCACCGGGATCGTGCCCAGCGAAGCCAGGGTCGCTGCGAGGATAATGAACCCCGACCCCGTCACCCCAGCCGAGCCCTTGGAGGTAAACATCAACACCGCCAGCACGATCAGCTGATCGCTGAAGCTCAGCGGCGTGTTGGTCGCCTGGGCAATGAAAATCGCCGCGATGGTGTAGTAGATCGCCTGGCCGTCGGGGTTGAAGGTCAGCCCCGAGGGAATGATCATCCCTGCCACCGGCTTGGACACTCCGGCCTTTTCCATCTTGGCGATCATCTGCGGCAGTACCGATTCAGACGAGCTGGTGCCGAGCACGGTGAACAGCTCCTCTTTGATGAAGCGCAGGAACTTCCACAAGCTGAAGCCAGCCCAGCGGCAGATCGGCCCGAGGATCACCACCACGAAGGCAAAGCAGGTCAGGTACACGCAGGCCATCAGCTTGCCCAGCGAGAACAGCGACTCGAAACCGTACTTGCCGATGGTGAAGGCAATCGCGCCGAATGCCCCGATCGGGGCCAGGCGCATGACCATGTTGACCACCACGAACATGCCGCGCATCAAGCTGTCGAGGCTGTCGACGAACAGCTGCGCCTTCGGACCGGCCTTGGCCAGGGCCACCCCAAGCAGAATGGAGAACAACAGGATCTGCAGGATATTGCCCTTGGCAAAGGCATCGACCACGGTGTCGGGGATGATCCCCAGGACAAAGTCGAGGAACGAGCTGTGCTTGGCAGCGGCGGTGTAGCTGGCGATGCTACCGCTATCCAGGCTCGCCGGGTCGATGTTCATGCCTGCGCCCGGCTGGAACACCTGTACTACCACCAGGCCGATCACCAGCGCCAGGGTCGACACCACCTCGAAGTAGATCAGCGCGCGAAAGCCCACCCGCCCCAGCTCTTTCATGTTTTCCATGCGGGCGATGCCGGTGACCACGGTGAGGAAGATCACCGGTGCCAGGAGCATCTTGATCAGTTTGATGAAGGCATCGCCAATCGGCTTGAGCGCCTCGCCGGTCTGCGGCCAGAGCACGCCGACGATGGCACCGATGATGACGGCGAGCAGGACTTGCACGTACAGCTTGCTGAGCATGCGTTTCATGATTTGGCCCTGATTGTTGTTTTTGTTCAGGAGTGCCTTGGGGCCTGGCGGTTACCGGCCCCGCAGCGCAAGTCGCGCGAATCAGCGGCGGATCAGCGCCAGCACCGCATCGGTAACCTCACGGGTAGTGGCCTTGCCGCCCAGGTCCGGGGTGTGCAGGCCGCTCTCGGTCACCGCTTCGATGGCAGACATCAATTCAGCCGCCGCCGCCGTTTCGCCCAGGTGCTCGAGCATCATCACCGCCGTCCAGAAGGTGGCGATGGGGTTGGCCACGCCTTTGCCGGTGATATCGAAGGCCGAACCGTGGATCGGCTCGAACATCGAGGGGAAATCGCGGCTTGGATTGAGGTTGGCGGTTGGCGCGATACCCAGGCTGCCGGACAGCGCGGCGGCCAGGTCGGAGAGGATGTCGGCATGCAGGTTGGTGGCCACCACCACGTCCAGTTGCTCAGGCTTGAGCACCATGGTGGTGGTCACCGCATCGACCAGCTCACGGGTGGTGCGCACGTCCGGATAATCTTGAGCGACTTCGGCGAACACCTCATCCCACAGCACCATGCCATGGCGCTGGGCATTGGATTTGGTCACCAGGGTCAGGTGCTTGGCCGGGCGGCTGCGGGCCAGCTCGAAGGCAAAACGGTGAATCCGCTCGACACCGACGCGGGTGAAGGTCGATACCTCGGTGGCGACCTCGATCGGCAGGCCCTGATGCACCCGTCCGCCACTGCCGGAGTACTCACCTTCTGAGTTCTCCCGCACGATCACCCAGTCGATCGCCTTGCCCTTGGCCAGCGGGCTGGTCACCCCCGGCAAGACCCGCGCCGGGCGCACGTTGGCATATTGATCGAAGCCCTGGCAGATCGGCAGACGCAGGCCCCACAGCGAGACATGGTCGGCTACCTCCAGGCTGCCGACGGCGCCGAAGAAGATCGCATCGAATGACTTCAATGCCTCAAGGCCACCTTCGGGAATGTACTGGCCTTCGCGCAGATAGCGCTCCGAGCCCCAGTCGAAATGCTCGAAGTCCAGGCCAAAGGTGCCGCGCTTGGCCGCCAGCGCCTTGAGTACTTCAACGCCTGCGGCGATCACTTCCACGCCGATGCCGTCACCTGGGATTGCTGCGATCTTGTAGTTGCTCATGTCTCGGTTCCCATTGTTGTTGTGCCCCGCCGGGCTTGTCCTGACGGGTATGGGCCGAGTATATGTAGTGAAATCAGGGCAGCAGTTAACCCTGGATTACTACATAGATAACTCAGGGTTAACAATGAATTCAACACAGGACCTGGGCTTTTTTCACCTGCTGGCCAAGCAAGGCAGCCTGGCCGCAACTGCACGTGAGCTGGGGGTTACGCCCCCGGCGGTGAGCAAGCGCTTGAGCGTCTTGGAGGCGCGCCTGGGGGTGCGCTTGGTCAATCGCACCACCCGCTCGATGAGCCTGACTGCTGAAGGCGAGTTGTACTTTGCCCATGCGGCGCGGATCCTGGTGCAGGTCGATGAGGTCGAGCAGTTGCTCGGCCGTCATCGCGCCGAGCCCAAGGGGCTGATCCGGGTCAATGCCTCGCTGGGCTTCGGTCGGCGCTACATCGGCCCGGCACTCGCCGACTTCTACGCGCGCTATCCAGATATCGAAGTGCAGCTGGAAATCAGTGATCATCCGCTGGACCTGGCCAGCCATGGCTTCGACTTAGGCATCCGCTTCGGCACCCTGCCCGACGCCTCGTTCCATGCACGCAAGATCGCCTCCAATCGGCGCCTGCTGTGCGCCTCACCGCTGTATCTGGACAAATACGGCACGCCGTCGAAACTGGCCGACCTGGCCCAACACAACTGCATTTTCCTGCGCCAGAACGAGTCGCCCTATGGCGTATGGAGCTTCACCAGCGGCGGGCGCACGCAGACCATCAAGGTGCAAGGCGCCCTGAGCTGCAACGATGGTGAAGTGGCACTGAATTGGGCGTTGCAAGGGCATGGCATCCTGCTGCGCGCCGAGTGGGACATCGCCCGCTACGTGCGTAGCGGGCGCTTGCGTTTGCTGCTCGAAGACCAGACACCTAGCCGCGCCGACGTCTATGCGGTGTACCCGCAGCAGTTACATCTATCGACGCGGGTGCGGCGTCTGATCGACTTTTTGATCGAACGTTTTGAGCGCATCGATCATCTGGATCTGGAGGATGTCCAGTGACAACCGTTACTGGGTATCGACAGGGAAAAAACGCTCGACCAATGCCGAGGATTTTACTTTGGCAGTGTAGGCCGCGCGCTCGAACAGCTCACCGGTGCGCATGTCGTACAGCGATCCGGCGGCTGGCTTGTCGATCTGGCTCAGCGACACATGAATAAACCGGTAGCCATCACCGTAGACCTGCTCCAGCCGGTCGATACGAAAGTAATGCCCCGGCAAGAACAAGGTTTCTGCCTCATCCCAGTACATGGAAAATGCACTGATCGGGGTACCGCTCTGATAGCGCCCTTCCGGCAGTTCGAATACCACCGAGGTATCGTCGAACGATCCATCCAGGCCGCTAGCTTCTCCGGCCGTGCTTGACGAGGCAAACTGGCGCACCAGGTAGGGATTTTCGGTAAAGGACGTCATGTCGGTATTGACCAATACATCACCGACACTCAACTGGCCACGGCGAAAGTGCTCGCCACTGGTACCACGCCCGCCATGGCCACCGCGATACAGCGTCACCGCATTGCTCTTGGGCAATGATTCGAGGGTGTCAGCCAGATCGTCGATGTAGCTTGCGCAGTCGTCGTAGCGATGCACCCCTTCGCGAAAAACCTGATTGATCTGCGATTCTTCATCGGTGTAGTACTCGATCAGGAAGTTGACGAACTCCCCGCCTTCGTAGCGAAACGAATACTGCGCTTTGCCATTGAGCATGACGCAGGACAATCCGTGGCTGTCGACATCCAGCGTCACTTCCGGGCTCAGGCTAGGTATGCCCGATGCAAGCAGAATTTTTTTATGACGTGCCCGTGCTTGCGCCGACAAGTGTTTGCTACGAACTCCGTGAGTCTTCATGTACTCGTCCCACAGCGCTGACGTACGGCTGGGTATACCCGTTACTGGCGGCGGGCTCCCGCCTAGCAGCCTGGGGGGCTCGAGCAACTCCCACTCACCGAAATCATTCTGGCGTACCGGTAGCAAGGGGCCAAAGGCAAAGGGCTTGTCCGCTGGGACGATGAGCCAGACAGACAATTCATGGCTATAACGCACCCGATAGGACAACCCACGCAACATAATCCAGCAGGCGCCGTCAGGGGTGACCCGCAACCCCGACAGGCGTCCGCTGCTGATCCGCTGGTCGCTGCTCAACGCATTGCTTTCTTTACCCGCAAGAACAGCTTCGGGCGTAGAGCAAACAGTCCACTGTGACAGCGATGCATCCGCCTCGTGGAACGGTGCCTGGTAGGCCAATGAGGCATAACTGGACTGAAAGCCCAGATCAGCCATATTCAAAGCGGCGAACAGGCTGTCGAGCAGCGCGTCACGCAAAGCGGCTTTGCGCGCCTCCTCACTGGGCGCATGCAAGGCAATGTCCAAACCTAGGCCAAGTTTTGCCACCGCAGCACCGAGCAACACCAGGGTCACCGGCCACCCCAGGGGTGCGAAGCCACCGAATACATTCAGGAACGCGGCAAGATAGCCACTCCACATCGCCTCGCGCAGCCCGGCGTTATCCAGCATGATCGCTGCACTGTCCTGCATCTGGGCGCGGGCCTGTGCAGCCAGGTAAACGAAGATGTCTTGGCTGATCTGCACTTGTTGAAGCGCCAGCAACGCCAGGGCGGCCTGATCGGAACGGGAGTTGGCGATTGCCTGAAGCGTTGCTCGGACCAACTCGGCAAGCGGCTTGTCGCGCGGATTGGTCAGCAGATTGCTGAGAAACCCTTGCTGCCCATGCGTGCTTTTCAATTCGCCGCGCAACCATCCAGCCATGGCCAGTTCGCTATCGAACGCTCGCAGCGCTTCTGTCGACCAGGGGAGATACAGCAGCACGCGACCACTGTCTGCGCGAAAACTGTAGATGCAAGCGTTGTCCCCACGCCCCAATGCGTACCGACTTACTGCCAGCGAGCCACTGGTGCTGTCTTGGCGTAACTGCAAGAGGCTCGGCAGTTGTCCCGAGGACTCCAACCCGTCAGCTGCCATGGCACGCAAAGTCGTGGCATCCGCCGGACTGATGCGCCCAGCGCGGACGGCCTTGACACATTCGCCGAGCAGATTGATCTTGGCCAGTACCTGTACATTCACAGTCTGCGTTGCCCAGAACTGGGCGACCTCTGCGCGGTACACCTCGGCGAAATCCAATGCCCACAGATCTTGCTGCACCGCACTGCCCAGCATGCGCACTTCGTTGCGTTCATCGAAATGAGCAGCCTGTGGCCCTTGCTTATAGAAGCCGCCATAGAGGTCCAGCTCGTCACTGGCATCTTGAAAACGTAGCTCGAAGCGCTCGACAACCAGTTCGGTGAGGGTGACAGATTTCACTGGCGGACCGCTATGCTGCCAGCCGTTGAAGCTACGCCTGCTGGAGCTGGAGGTCTCAAACCGGTGCCACCAGACGAAGCGCGGGTCGATCGCCTTGCCGGTGTGCTTAAGCACTATTCGTGCAGCATGCTTGCGTGCCAATACATAAGGATCGGGATAGTCACGCAGAAAATCTCCAACCACCTGCATCAACGACCGCGCCACATCCAGCGACTGTAGTTGACGCTGTTTCTTGTCCTTGATCCCGTTCAATGGCCACCTCCTGGCCTGATTATCAGGCGCCCATCATGGACTGTCAGGTGTGCATCAGGCGGTACATGTGTGTGTGCCCATAATTGCCAAATGACCTGCAGCGTCGGCCAGCCCCCTGAATTTACGCAGACCAACGCTGGAGGACGGCAGGCATGTTGACGATGCCCAGGACTGGCTTTTTTGATGGGAGGGCCCGGCGATGGGCCTGCCAGTTGGTGCGAAAGTGGAATCGTCGATGACTACTCCGGCCTCTTCGCGGGCAAGCCCGCTCCCACAGGCTCACCGCCAACCGGAACAACGGCGTGGTGCCTGTGGGAGCAACTGTCTTTCTGTGAGAACCGACCTTGCCGGCGATGGATGCGTAACCCCGGCTGAGTCGGGCATCGCCAGCCAGTTGGCGCGAAAGTGGAATCGTCGATGACTACTCCGGCCTCTTCGCGGGCAAGCCCGCTCCCACAGGCTCACCGCCAACCGGAACAACGGCGCCGTGCCTGTGGGAGCAACTGTCTTTCTGTGAGAACCGACCTTGCCGGCGATGGATGCGTAACCCCGGCTGAGTCGGGCATCGCCAGCCAGTTGGTGCGAAAGTGGAATCGTCGATGTCTACTCCGGCCTCTTCGCGGGCAAGCCCGCCCCAACAGGCTCACCGCCAACCGGAACAACGGCGCGGTGCCTGTAGGAGCGGGCTTGCCCGCGAAGAGGCCAGAACAAACACTACAAATCAGGGATTGTGCGCCAAATGCCCCGGCGGGATGATCCGCTTGGCCTGCAAATAAGCCTTGGCCCAGTAGCTATTGGACAGATAATCCAGACGCACCGTCCCACCTGTGGAAGGCGCATGAACAAAGCGCCCCTCCCCCACGTAAATTCCGGCATGGCTAACCTGCGACCCACCGTTCGTCGCAAAGAACACCAAATCCCCCGACTGCAGCGCCCGCTGCTCCACAGTTGGGGCGCGCATGACGATCATCTCCCGCGTCGAACGCGGCAAACTGATCCCCGCAGCATCGCGGTACACATAGCCAATCAAGCCACTGCAATCGAACCCTGAATCGGGCGTATTACCGCCCCAACGATAGGGCGTACCGACCAAGCCAATTGCCCGAAACAGCACATCTTCCGCCACCGGCGAGGCGCTAACGTGTTGATTGAAGGTAGTTTGTGGCTTGACCACCGGCGCCGGTGCAGGCGCACGGCTGGAGCAGGCAGCCAGCAAGGCCACCAGGGAAAGTAATGCGAAGCGCGCCATCATCACCATGGCCAGAACTTCCTGTCAGAGACCGATCGACCGCAGCCGAAAAGAGTTGAGAAATTAGATTAGACGCTTTCTGTAAATGCGCACGGCGGCGAGCTTTTCAGCATCGCCGCCGCGGGAGAATATAGCAATTCGCTATCAGTTGCGCGAGATCGTGGTCGGCGCCATGGCCAGGGCGCGCTTGGCCTCGATGAAGGTCTTGCTCCAGTAGCGGTCACCGAGGTTGTCGATGCGCACACCACCGCTGCGGCGGCTGCTGGAGTGGATGAACTGATTGTCACCCAGGTAGATGCCAGCATGGCTGACGCGGCCACGGCCATTGGTGCTGAAGAACAGCAGATCACCTGGCTTGAGTTTGTTCCGGGCAACCTTGGGCGCATCGACGTTGATCATCTCGCGGGTCGAGCGCGGCAGGGTCATGCCGGCTTCCTCACGGAACAGATAACCGATGAAACCGCTGCAGTCGAAACCGGATTTCTCCGAGGTACCGCCAAAGCGATAGCGAGTGCCGATCAGCGACATGCCACGCTCCAGGATGCTGTCGGCAAGGACTGGCAACTGGTACGGCTTGCTGGTGCTGGAAAAGGCGTCGAGGTCTTCTTCAGTGGCCACTGGCTCTTCAGCGAAAACCGAAGAGGCCGAAGCTTTGGCCATGACTGCCGAATGGGCGGCGACCTGATGTTGATCCTGAGGCTGGGAAACCGGGCCATGAGCCGCGCAGCCAAAAAGCAGGGTCACGAGTGCGAGTGGCACGAGGGGTGCGAAGCGCTTGAGCATGGGCACGACCGTGTCTGTAATCCTTTAGAAGGGTGAGACTATGCCCTCTATCATGGCCATTTGCAAATTTTATCGAAAAAGATGTGACTTTTCCTACGCAACGCTCTGGCCCGCTGTTTTCAAGGACTTACCAGCCGAGGGTTTCCTTGAGGAACGGGATGGTCAGTTTGCGCTGGGCCTGCAGCGAGGCCTGATCGAGGCGTTCGAGCAGATCGAACAGCGCACTCATGCTGCGCGCGCCACGGGTGAGGATGAAATGGCCGACCTCATCGGTCAGGTGCAGGCCACGGCGCGAAGCCCGCAGTTGCAAGGCGCGCAGCTTGTCTTCGTCGGACAGACCGCGCATCTGGAAGATCAGCGCCAAGGTCAGGCGCGACTTGAGGTCAGGCAGTTTGATCGGCAGCTCACGCGGCGAGCTGGAGGCCGCCAAGAGCAGGCGCCGGCCGCTGTCGCGCAGGCGGTTGAAGAGGTGGAACATGGCCTCTTCCCAATCGGCTTTGCCGGCGATCACATGCAAGTCGTCGATGCACACCAGCTCGTATTGTTCGAGGTGGTCGAGCAGCTCTACGCCGCGCTCCAGCAATTGGGCCAGCGGCAGGTACACGGCAGGTTCGCCGCGTTGCTGGAAACGGTGGGTGGCGGCCTGCAACAGGTGAGTTCGGCCCACACCCTGTTTGCCCCATAAATAAATGAGGCTCTCGGTCCAGCCGGCGTCGGCTTCACATAGCCGCTCGACGTAGCCTAATGCCGCGGCATTGGCGCCCGGATAGTAGTTGATGAAGGTAGCGTCATCGCGCAGACGCACACCCAGGGGCAACTGGATCGGTTTCATGCTGGCTGACGGTCGCGAGGACCACGGGGGCCTTTGGTGAACAGTGTGCAAAGTCTATACCCGCAGCGCGGGCGGCACAATCGGCGAGCGCAAGAGCACAAGCAAAATCAATGAGTTGCGCGGTAAAAATGCAAAAAAAGGGGCCTTTGCACGGCCCCTGACGGTATCACAGGTCCGGATCGACCTCGCCGCCGTACATGTCCGACTCCTTGTACAGGTCATGCACATGACGCAGCAGCACCATGATCACTGCCGCCACGGGCAAGGCCAGCAGCACCCCGGTAAAGCCAAACAGCTCGCCCCCGGCCAGGATCGCGAAGATCACCGCCACCGGATGCAGGCCAATGCGATCGCCCACCAGCATCGGCGTCAGCACCATGCCTTCGAGCACCTGGCCGATCATGAACACCGCGACGATGCCCAGCAGCGGATACGGATCGCCGCCAAACTGGAACAACCCGGCAATCAAAGCGGCGCCGATGCCAATGATGAAGCCCATGTACGGCACGATCGCCGCAAGCCCGGCCAACAGACCGATCAACAGCCCCAGTTCCAGGCCTACCAGCATCAAGCCGCTGGAATAGATCACGCCCAGCGCCAGCATCACCAGCAACTGACCACGCACGAAGGCGCCGAGTACCTCATGGCATTCGCCCGCCAGGCCCATCACCTGCGACTCACGCTGGCGTGGCAGCAAACTGCGCAGCTTGGCCATCATCACGTCCCAGTCGCGCAGCAAGTAGAAGCCCACCACCGGGATCAGCACCAGGTTGGCCAGCCACGCCATCAGCGCCAGACTCGAGGCGGTGGCCTGCGACAGCAGCATGCCGACGATGTCGGTTGTCTGGCCCATGTGCGCGCCGACCGCAGCCTTGATCTTGTCGAACTTCCAGAAGCCGTCGGCCAGGCCCAGGCGGCTCTGCACCCAAGGCAGCGCTACATGCTGCAGCCAGTCGAGCATTTGCGGCGTCAGTTCGTACAGGCGCACCAACTGCTTGGCCAGCATCGGGATCAGCACCAGCAACATGGCCATGAAGATCAAGGTGAACAGGCTGAACACCACCACCACGCCCCAGGTACGCGACAGCCCCAGGCGTTCCAGGCGATCGACCAGCGGGTCGGCCAGATACGCCAGGAGAATGCCAACCAGAAACGGAGAAAGAATGTTGTGCAGGCTATATAGCAGCACGGCGATCAGCAGGGCCACGCCCAGCCATACCCAGCGACGCGGGTCAGTCATCATGTGCACGTTTCCTTACCAGGCAAAACGCAGGCCGTCGAACGGCTTGGGCGCAGCGGCCTGAACCGCCGCAGGCTGCTCGGCCCCAGGCTGGGCTGCGGGCGCCGGCGGATTAGCCGGGCTGGCCGGTTGTTCGGCTGGCAGTTCCTGAAGCTTGGCCAGGCCCAATTGGGCGCGCAGCTGCTCGCGATTGCCGGTGACGGCATAGGTCAGCGTGGCGCCATCGGCCATCTGCAAGCGCGGGCCATAGGGTTCGAGCACACGGTTGAGCTCAGCGTAGCGCTGCAGGTTCATGCCCTGCACTTGCACTTGCAGCTCACTGCTGGCTCCCGGGCGGGTGACATAGCGCGGTGCCAGGCGGTTGCTGACTGCGAGCATGACCGCATCGGCCAACGCGGCCTGGTCAGCGCCTTCGGCATCGCCTTGTTCGCGCTGATCCCCCAGCCACAGCTGCCATTTACCCTGCCACTTGCCGTCGGCTTCATGGGCGTGCACCGCCAGCAAGGCATCGGCGCCATAGCGCTCGGAGGCCTCGCGCAGCGGCGCCGGGTCCTTGCCTTCCAGCTGCTTGGGGGTGGCGACCAGTTGTTCCTGCAGATCAGCCAACGGCAGGCGCAGCGGCAGGCCACGATGCTGGGCGGCGCGGCGCAGCGGTTCGGCAGCGCTCTGACCATCGCCGACCAGGCTGCTGCCATCGACACTGTCATTCAACCACCAACCGAGAATCGCTGGCCGGTTGCTGCCCCACAGGGCCAGGCCGGCCTTGCGCAGGGCGCGCTCGGTGCTGCCGGGGTCGAACTCCACCAGCACGCTTTCCGGCGGGCCAGCATCGCTACCGACCTGATTGATGATCTGCTGCGGATCGCTGCGCAGCGCGGCCAGGGCCGGGCTCTGCGGCGCCTTGGGGTCGCCGGTCAAGCGCAGTACCAAGGTATCCAGGGCTTGGCGGGTGGCCTGGGTACGCGCTTCGCTGCCCTGCCCTTGCAGCGGTTCGCGAACTTGATACAGCCCGGATACCGCCTCGGCCTGGGCGGCAGTGCCGACCAGGGCCAGGCAACCGGCGGCCAGGTAGTTGAGAAAACGCATGGAGGATTCCTGTCCAGTGAGCTAAGTGACGGCGAACGTCGCGCCTGCCGGCTCAGACCACTGCGTGAGAAAATCGCTCCTTCACGCCTGCAATCAGAGTCCGCCGCCTTTTCTATACCTTATACAGGCGCTGGCGCGGCAACCAGTCGCGCACGCCTAAACAAGGTTTTTTAATCGATTCCCGGCCAGTCGGTCGGCCTGAGGATGGCCGCTGCCCGGCAACCCTGATAAAATCGCGCGCCTTCGCAGACCAGTGACGAACAGGCAGCCGCCGCTTTAACAGCCGGCCTTGGCCGTCGCGGTCGTTTTCCTGAATCCCTCCCTCCTAAAGGCCTGGATCAATGAGCAAGCAACCCTCCCTGAGCTACAAGGACGCCGGTGTAGACATCGACGCCGGCGAAGCACTGGTCGAACGCATCAAGGGCGTGGCCAAGCGCACCGCACGCCCTGAAGTCATGGGTGGCCTGGGCGGCTTCGGCGCCCTCTGCGAGATCCCGGCCGGCTACAAGCAGCCGGTTCTGGTCTCCGGCACCGACGGCGTCGGCACCAAGCTGCGCCTGGCGCTGAACCTGAACAAGCACGACAGCATCGGCCAGGACCTGGTCGCCATGTGCGTCAACGACCTGGTGGTCTGTGGCGCCGAGCCGCTGTTCTTCCTCGACTACTACGCCACCGGCAAGCTCAATGTCGACGTCGCCGCGACCGTGGTCACCGGCATCGGCGCTGGCTGTGAACTGGCTGGCTGCTCCCTGGTGGGTGGTGAAACCGCCGAAATGCCAGGCATGTACGAGGGTGAAGACTACGACCTGGCCGGCTTCTGCGTCGGCGTGGTGGAAAAGGCCGAGATCATCGACGGCTCGAAAGTCGCCAGCGGCGATGCGCTGATCGCCCTGCCCTCGTCCGGTCCGCACTCCAATGGCTACTCGCTGATCCGCAAGATCCTCGAAGTGTCCAACACCGACATCGACAGCACCCAGCTCGACGGCAAGCCGCTGGCTGACCTGCTGATGGCCCCGACCCGCATCTACGTCAAGCCGCTGCTCAAGCTGATCAAAGACACCGGCGCGGTCAAAGCCATGGCCCACATCACCGGTGGTGGCCTGCTCGACAACATCCCACGCGTGCTGCCGAAGAACGCCCAGGCGATCATCGACGTAGCCAGCTGGCAGCGTCCGGCAGTGTTCGATTTCCTCCAGGAAAAAGGCAACGTCGACGAGCACGAAATGCACCGCGTACTGAACTGCGGCGTTGGCATGGTCATCTGCGTCGCTCAGGATCAGGTCGACAACGCCCTGAACGTGCTGCGCGCAGCGGGTGAGCAGCCATGGGTCATCGGCCAGATCGCCGATGCCGCCGAAGGCGCTGCCCAGGTCGAGCTGCAAAACCTCAAGGCACACTGATGCCGAGCAAGACCTGCAACGTTGTGGTACTGCTGTCGGGTTCCGGCAGCAACCTGCAAGCGCTGATCGACAGCAGCCTGGGTCAAGACAGCCCGGTGCAGATTCGCGGGGTGATCTCAAACCGCGCCGACGCCTATGGCCTGGAACGGGCCAAGGCCGCCGGGATCGACACCGCAGTGCTGGAACACCAGGGTTTCGACGGGCGCCAAGCCTTCGATGCAGCGCTGATGGCGCTGATCGACGGCATGCAGCCTGACCTGGTGGTCCTGGCTGGCTTCATGCGCATCCTCAGTGGCGACTTCGTGCGCCACTACCAGGGCCGCCTGCTCAACATCCACCCCTCGTTGCTGCCCAAATACAAGGGCCTGCATACCCACCAGCGTGCGCTGGAGGCGGGTGATGCCGAGCACGGCTGCAGCGTGCACTTCGTCACCGAGGAACTCGATGGCGGGCCACTGGTCGTACAGGCAGTGGTTGCGGTAGCGCCAGACGACACCGTGCAAAGCCTGGCCGACCGGGTTCACCATCAGGAACACCAGATCTACCCGCTGGCGGTGCGCTGGTTAGCTGAAGGGCGCTTGCGTCTTGGCGAACACGGTGCATTACTGGATGGCCAGCCGCTGGCGGCCAGCGGTCACTTGATTCGACCCTAGGAGAATTTATGCGTCGCGCCCTGCTCTTGGCTCTCGCCGTGCTTGCCCTGCCCCTCCAGGCAGCCGATCTGAAGCCGTTCTCGGCCAGCTACACCGCCGACTGGAAGCAGCTGCCCATGAGCGGCACCGCTGAACGTAGCCTGGTGAAGAATGCCAATGGTACCTGGGACCTTCATTTCAAGGCTTCCATGATGATCGCCAGCCTCACCGAGCAAAGCACCCTGCGCCTGGACAACGACACCCTGCTGCCACAGAAGTACCACTTCGAGCGTGGCGGCCTGGGCAAAGCGAAGAAAGTCGACCTGGACTTCGACTGGACCGCGAAAAAAGTCACCGGTAGCGACCGTGGCGATGCCATCAACCTGCCGCTCAACCGCGGCGTGTTGGACAAGTCGTCCTATCAGTTGGCGCTGCAGCATGACGTGGCCGCCGGCAAGAAGAGCATGACCTACCAGGTGGTCGACGGTGACGAGATCGACACCTACGACTTCCGCGTGCTGGGGACTGAGAAAGTCAGCACCAAGACCGGCCAGGTCGATGCGGTCAAGGTCGAGCGCGTGCGCGACCCGAGCCAAAGCAAGCGCATCACCGAGTTGTGGTTCGCCAAGGACTGGGACTACCTGCTGGTGCAGCTGCGTCAGGTCGAAACTGATGGCAAGGAGTACGTGATCGTGCTGCAGGATGGCACGGTCGATGGCAAGTCGGTGAAGGGTAACTGACCGCCTGGGCTTGTTGCTGATACACAAACCCCGCCGCGTGCGGGGTTTCTTTTTGCCTGTGGTATTGGGTGATACATGGCCCCGCGATAGCGTTGCTTGGTCTGACGCTATCGCGGGGCAAGCCCGCTCCCACGTTTGCATAAGGCTTCATTAAACATGTTTCATCGGCAGTTTATTTACTTAGCCTGCTAACAAACTCTATAACTAAGGCCTGCGACACAGTGCCGCAGCCAACGAGAAGTGGAGTTTTAACGATGACAGTCCAAGTAAGCGAACGCGACGAATCGAAAATGTCCCACGAAGGCCTGGCCGCCGGTGTGCGGATCTGGGATGTGCATCAGCAAGGTCAGCTGGTCGGCATGTTCCACCAGGAGCATGAAGCCCATCAGTACCGCATGGAGCTTGAGCACCTTGAGAACCAGCGCCATACGCAGTAAACAGTCTTCGATAAAAAACCCCGCCAAGGCGGGGTTTTTCGTGTTTACCACATCAGGTCGTCAGGGATCTTGTAGGCCGCGTACGGATCGTCCTCGTCCGCCTCCTCGACATGGGTATTGAGCAACAGGATGCGATTAGGGTCGCGCTCCTGGATCTTCACTGCCGCTTCGCGCGGGATCACCTCGTAACCACCGCCGAACGACACCACCGCCAGCGAGCCATTGCTCAGCTTGCTGCGCATCAAGGCGTTGACGGCGATGCGCTTGACCTTCTTGTCGTCGACGAAGTTGTAGTAGTCCTCGGTGGTCAGCTTGGGCAGGCGGGTGGCTTCGATCAATTGCTTGATCTGCGCGGCGCGGGCTTTGTGCTCGGCCTTTTCCTGCTGCTGACGGTTCAGCTCCTGATCGCGCCTGGCCTTCTCGGCCATGGCTTCCTTGGCCAGGCGCTGCTGGGTGTCGTCCACCTCGACCTGGCCCTTTTGTTCCAGGCGCTTCTGTTTCTTTTCTGCTTTGTTGGTCTGCTTGACCTGCTTCTGGTTAACCAGACCGGCCTTGAGCAATTGGTCGCGAAGGGAAAGGCTCATGGATGTTCACTCACTTATGCAACAGCTCAGCCGCAGCTGGGCAGGTTCTTTTCCTGACGTTTGGCTTCACCCCAAAGGGCGTCCAGCTGGTCAAGGTTACACTCTTCGATCGGCTTGCCGCTGTCGCGCAAGGCCTGTTCGATGAAGCGGAAACGTCGCTCGAACTTGCGGTTCGCGCGACGCAGGGCGTTTTCTGGATCGTGCTTGAGGTGCCGGGCCAGGTTGACGGTGGCAAACAGCAGGTCGCCGATTTCGTCTTCCAGCGCATCGCTGTCGCCGTCGGCCATGGCCTGCAATACCTCATCAAGCTCCTCGCGGACCTTGTCCAGCACCGGCAGTGCTTCTGGCCAGTCGAAGCCGACCGTGGCCGCACGCTTCTGTAGCTTGGCCGCTCGCGACAAGGCTGGCAACGCGGCAGGCACATCGTCGAGCAACGACAGCTGCTCTGGCTCGCTGTGCTCGGCGCGCTCCTCGGCCTTGATCTGCTCCCAACGGGATTTAACCTCGGCCTCACTCAGGCGTGGGGTGTCGAGGGCCGCGTAGAGATCGCCGGTGGGGAATACGTGAGGGTGGCGACGAATCAGCTTGCGGGTGATGGCATCGACCACACCGGCGAACTCGAAACGGCCCTCCTCGCGCGCCAGCTGGCTGTAGTAGACCACCTGGAACAACAGGTCGCCCAGCTCGCCTTGCAGGTGAACAAAGTCGCCGCGCTCGATGGTATCGGCGACTTCATACGCCTCTTCGAGGGTGTGCTGGACAATGCTGGCGTAGTCCTGCTTGAGGTCCCAGGGGCAGCCGTGCTTGGGGTCGCGCAGCCGGGCCATCAGGTGCAGCAGGTCTTCTAGGGTGTAGGTCATGGGTCAATCCTTCCGGACCGTGTCGTCCCATTCGCGGGCAAGCCCGCCCCCACAAGGACCGCTGAGATCCTGTAGGAGCGGGCTTGCCCGCGATGAGGCCGCCGCGATTTCAAGGGGTACGATTACGCCGCGTCTCGATGATGTTAGGCAACTGCGAAATGCGCCCCAGCAAGCGTCCGAGGGCACCCAGGCCCGGAATCTCGATGGTCAGCGACATCAGCGCGGTGTTGTCTTCCTTGTTCGAGCGGGTGTTGACCGCCAGCACGTTGATCTTCTCGTTGAGCAACACCTGCGATACGTCGCGCAGCAAGCCTGGGCGGTCGTAGGCGCGGATGATGATGTCCACCGGGTAGGTCTGCACCGGCACCGGGCCCCAGCTGACCTGGATGATCCGCTCCGGCTCACGGCCAGCCAGTTGCAGCACCGAGGCGCAGTCCTGGCGGTGGATGGTCACGCCGCGGCCTTGGGTGATGTAACCGACGATCGCCTCGCCGGGCAGCGGCTGGCAGCAACCGGCCATCTGCGTGAGCAGGTTGCCGACCCCCTGGATCTGGATATCGGCACGCTTGCCGGTGCGCGAGCTCGACGATTTGCGCGGGGTCAGCTCGATCTGCTCGATGCGCTCAGGTTCGAGCAGCTGCTGCGCGGCGTTGACCAGATGGGCCAGGCGCAAGTCGCCGGCGCCGAGGGCAGCAAACATGTCCTCGGCCGTCTTGACGTTGGCCTTCTCTGCCAAGCGCTCGAAGTCCACCTGCGGCAGGCCGAGGCGGCTGAGCTCACGTTCGAGCAGGGTCTTGCCGGCAGCGACGTTCTGGTCGCGTGCTTGCAGCTTGAACCAGTGGACGATCTTCGCCCGTGCCCGCGAGGTGGTGACATAGCCGAGGTTGGAGTTCAGCCAGTCGCGGCTAGGGCTGCCGTGCTTGCTGGTGATGATCTCCACCTGCTCGCCGGTCTGCAGGCTGTAGTTGAGCGGTACGATCCGCCCGTTGATCTTGGCGCCGCGGCAGTTGTGGCCGATCTCGGTGTGCACGCGGTAGGCGAAGTCCAGCGGCGTGGCACCCTTGGGCAGGTCGATGGCATGGCCGTCGGGGGTAAAGATGTACACCCGGTCCGGCTCGATATCGACCCGCAACTGCTCGGCCAGGCCGCCGATGTCGCCCAGCTCCTCGTGCCACTCAAGCACCTGGCGCAACCAGGAGATTTTTTCTTCGTAGTGGTTGGAGCTGGCCTTGACGTCGGTGCCCTTGTAGCGCCAGTGGGCGCAGACGCCGAGCTCGGCTTCCTCGTGCATGCCGTGGGTACGGATCTGCACTTCCAGCACCTTGCCCTCTGGGCCGATCACCGCGGTGTGCAGCGAGCGATAGCCGTTCTCCTTGGGGTTGGCGATGTAGTCGTCGAATTCCTTGGGGATGTGCCGCCACAGGGTATGCACGATGCCGAGCGCGGTGTAGCAATCGCGGATTTCCGGCACCAGCACGCGCACGGCGCGCACGTCGTAGATCTGGCTGAACTCCAGGCCCTTGCGCTGCATCTTGCGCCAGATCGAATAGATGTGTTTCGCCCGGCCACTGATATCGGCGTTGACGCCGGTGGCCAGCAGCTCGTTCTGCAGCTGGTTCATCACGTCGCTGATAAACCGCTCGCGGTCCAGCCGACGCTCGTGCAGGAGCTTGGCGATCTGCTTGTACTGATCGGGTTCGAGGTAGCGGAAGGACAGGTCCTCCAGCTCCCACTTGATATGACCGATACCCAGGCGATGGGCCAACGGCGCATAGATGTCGAACACCTCACGCGCCACGCGCAGGCGTTTTTCATCGTCGGCGGCCTTGACCGCACGAATCGCGCAGGTGCGCTCGGCCAGCTTGATCAGGGCCACGCGCACGTCGTCGACCATGGCCACGAGCATCTTGCGCAGGTTTTCCACCTGCGCCTGGGAGCCCAGTACCAGCGACTGACGCGGGCTGAGACTGGCACTGATGGCCGCCATGCGCAGCACGCCGTCGATCAGCTTGGACACCACCGGACCAAAGCGCTGGCCGACCTCGGCCAGGGTCACCTTGCCTTCGCGCACCGAGCGGTAGATCACTGCGGCTACCAGCGAATCCTGGTCAAGCTTCAGGTCTGCGAGAATTTCGGCAATTTCCAGACCGGCCTGGAAGCTGGACGTACCGTCCGCCCAGGAATGCTTGGCCGGGTTGCCCTTTTTCTCGACTTCCTGGGCGAACTCACAAGCCTCTTTCAGGGCCACGCGGTCCAACGCCGAATCGACGCTGACCACATGATCCAACCACGCTTCGAGATTGATACTGCCGTCGGTGTTGACCGGCTGGTGCACTCTCACCTGTACCATCTTTGCTTTACCTTTCCATACAGTGCACCACGCAGGTGCACTGACAATCACCGTGTGGCCTCCAATCCATGGAAGCCGCACCAAGGGGCCAGCTGGCTAGCCCGCTTCGAATAACGCCATGGCTTCGACATGCGCCGTCTGAGGAAACATGTCGAGAATCCCGGCCCTTGTTAACCGGTACCCTTGAGCGACCAGCACCTGGGCGTCTCGCGCCAGCGTCGCTGGGTTGCAGGACACATAGACCAACCGCTTGGCCTTGAGGCGTGCGATGCCTTGCACCACCTCGAAAGCACCGTCGCGCGGTGGATCCAAGAGTACCGCAGAAAAGCCCTCGGCGGCCCATCCGGCGCCTGCCAAAGGCTGCGATAAATCGGCCTGAAAAAACCGTGCGTTATGCACATTGTTTTCCCCGGCATTGGCCGCGGCCCGATCGACCATGGCCTGTACACCTTCCACCGCAACCACTTCGCGGGCCAGCCTGGCCAGCGGCAGGGCAAAGTTGCCCAGGCCACAGAACAGATCCAGCACCCGCTCATCGGCTTGCGGCGCGAGCCAGGCCAGGGCCTGCTCGATCATCATCGTATTGACCTGGGCATTGACCTGGACGAAGTCACCCGGTCGCCAGGCCAGTTGCAACGCCCACGGCTCCAGGGTGAAGCCCAAGGTTTGCCCGGCCTCGACTGGCGCCGGCTCACCGTCCCCTTGCAACCATAGCTGGGCACCGGCTTGTTTGCAGAAGGCCTGCAAGCGCGCCAGGTCGTCTTCCGGCAGTGGCGCCACATGCCGTACCAGCAACGCTTCGGCGCTACCACTGAACAGCTCGACATGGCCCAGGGCCTGAGGTTTGCTCAAGCTGCGCAGCACAGTCGGCAAATGCCGCATGATCGTTTGCAAGGGCTGTACCAGCACCGGGCAGTCGTCGATGGCGATGATGTCCTGGCTGGCTTGGGCACGAAAGCCTACGTCCAGTTGCCGCGCCTTGGCGTCCCAGCGCACGGCGATGCGCGCCCGGCGGCGGTAGCCGAACTCCGGGCCGAACAGCGGCGCGGCCCAGGCCTGCGGCTGGATACCGGCCACCCGCTGCAACTGCTCGGCGAGCAGGCGCTGCTTGAGTACGAGCTGGTCTTCATGCGCCAGGTGCTGCAAGTTGCAGCCGCCGCAGCGGTCGAAATGCCGGCACGGCGCCTGGCGCCGTTCGGCGCTGGCCTGCAACACCCGCTCAAGACGCGCTTCGACGATCTTGCCGCGGGCATTGAGCACCCGCGCCTCGACCGCTTCGCCAGCCAACGCACCGCTGACGAACCAGGTGCGCCCGTCATGGAAGGCGATACCTCGGCCATCTCCGGACAGCCGCTCGATGTCCAGGCGCTGCTTCTTGCCCACCGGGACTTGGGGTGCACGGTTGCCGCCGGCCGGTTGGAAGCGCAGGCCGCCTTTGCTTTTCTTGCTGGTCATCAGGTCGCGTCAAACAGGCCGGTGGAGAGATAACGATCACCGCGATCACAAATGATCGCGACCATCACGGCGTTTTCCACTTCCTGGGACAGGCGCAGCATGGCCGCCACCGCACCACCGGAAGACACACCGCAGAAAATGCCCTCTTCACGGGCAAGGCGACGGGTGACGTTTTCGGCCTCGGCCTGGGACATGTCCACGACCCGATCAACGCGGGTGGCATCGAAGATCTTCGGCAGGTATTCCTGCGGCCAGCGGCGGATGCCGGGGATGGCCGAGCCTTCCATCGGTTGCAGACCGACGATCTGCACCGCTGGGTTTTGCTCCTTGAGGTACTGCGAGCAGCCCATGATGGTCCCGGTGGTGCCCATGGAGCTGACAAAATGGGTGATGGTGCCTTGGGTCTGTTGCCAGATTTCCGGGCCGGTGCTGGTGTAGTGGGCAATCGGGTTGTCGCCGTTGGCGAACTGATCCAGGACCAGGCCACGGCCTTCGGCCTGGAGCTTCTCGGCCAGATCGCGCGCACCTTCCATGCCCTCTTCCTTGCTGACCAGGATCAGCTCGGCGCCATAGGCCGTCATCGCCGCCTTGCGTTCGGCGGTGGAGTTGTCCGGCATGATCAGGATCATCTTGTAACCCTTGATCGCCGCCGCCATGGCCAAGGCGATACCGGTGTTGCCGGAGGTCGCTTCGATCAGGGTGTCACCGGGCTTGATCTGGTTGCGCAGCTCGGCGCGGGTGATCATCGACAGCGCCGGGCGGTCTTTGACCGAGCCTGCGGGGTTGTTGCCTTCGAGCTTGAGCAGCAAGGTATTGCTGGTTTCACCGGCTATGCGCTGCAGGCGAACCAGAGGCGTATTGCCGACGCAATCGGCGATGGTTGGGTACTGCAGGGTCATGGCGTATTTCGCAATCCGGACGGCAGGGGCGACTATCATACCGGCAAACCTTTCGCGGCCATATCACGCAATCTGCGGTTGCTATAGCTAACCGCTATATAGGCGTTAGAGACGCTTCCCGGGCCAGCCCGCGCAGTTCAGGCTCCAGCGTATGACTTTGGCTCTACAGTGGCCTCGTGGGAGCGGGCTTGCCCCGCGATATGCGCCGGCAGGCGCATGCACAAGCGCAGGCCGTGCTTGCCATTCTCCGCCCACAAGGTACCGCCCTGGCGCTGGATGGCGCCGCGCGCGATGCTCAGGCCCAGGCCAAAGCCCCCATCCCCCGGCCGCGATCCGTCCAGGCGCGAGAAAGGCGCGAAGATCCGCTCCAGATCGTCCTCGGCCACTCCGCCGCCTTGATCTTCCAGCCAGATCCGCCAGTGATTGCCCTCACGCTTTGCGCCGAGGCTGATCAAGCCCTCTTCAGGCGAATGACGAATGGCATTGCGCAGCATGTTCTCGAAGGCCTGGGCCAAGTGATTGAGGTTGCCCTGCACCCAGCAGTTTGCCGGCACCTCGCAGCGCAGCCGCGACGGGCTCCAGCCACTCTCGTAGCAGGCATCCTCAGCCAGCATGTCCCACAACGCCTGGAGTTGGATCGGCTCAAGGTTCATCGGCGCCCGCTCGGCGTCCTGCCAGGCCAGTTGCAGCGTGTCCTCGACCAGTTGCTGCATGCAGTCCACTTCACGGGTCAGACGCTCGCGCAGGCGCTCCAGGTCGTTCTCGCCATCGCAGGCCACGCGCAGACGGCTCAGCGGAGTACGCATCTCATGGGACAAATCGCGTAGCAGTTGCTGCTGCAGGGCGACCGTACCCTGCAAGCGTTCGGCCATCTGGTCGAATGCCCGGGCCAACTCGCCCAACTCGTCATGCCGGCCGATGGTGCGCGAGTCGAGACGTGCCGAGAGCTGATCGGCGCGCCAGGCATTGGCCTGTTCGCGCAGCTGGTTCAGCGGCACGATCAGCATGCGATACAGACCCACGCACAACAGCAAGGTGAACAGACCCGGAATCACGCCATTGGTCACGACCTGCCAGAGCAGACGGTACTTGCCGGGATTGAGCCGCTCGGGTAACTCGATGACCAACATGCCCTGCTCGGGCAGCGTGGGAAACGCCAGGCGCACCCAGGGCTGATCGACACTGCGCCGGCTCATGGGCCAGTCGATACCGCGCAAGCGGGTCATGCGCTGGCGCTCGGCGGTGACCAGCGGCGTGCTGCTCAGTGATTGCAGGTCGGCGTCGAGCACACCGACCCAGCCTGGTTCGCGCTGGTGCATCTCGGCCAGCCAGCGATCGACCCCAGCCTGGCCGCCTTCGCGCCAGGCCCGCTCGGCCTCGGCGGCATAGCCACGCAGCTCTTGGCGGGCCGATTCGGAGAGAAACGCATTCTGGGTTTCCATGTGCCGGCCCCAGGTGTAGCTCAGGCCGATCATCAACAGGCAGAAGCCCACCAGCAGAATCGCCAGCCGCCAGAACAACGAGTGTCGGTCAAGCATGATCAGTCGGCCTCACCGGCACTGAGCACATAGCCTTTGCCCCAAACAGTGCGAATCTGCTGATCGTGATAACCCACGCTCTTGAGCTTGCGACGGATCTGGCTGACATGCATGTCCAGGCTGCGATCGTGACGCGAGTAGCCGCGCTGGAGCACCTGCTGATAAAGGAAGGGCTTGCTGAGCACCTCGTCCTGGCTGCGCTTGAGGGTATCGAGCAGGCGGTATTCGCTGGGGGTAAGCCCGGCCCATTGACCATTCAGGCAGACGTCGCTGGCGGCCTCGTCGAACTGCAATTGACCCGGCTCGACCTGCGGCTGGACCTTGCGCCGGCGCTCAAGATCGACCCGGCGCAGGATCGCCTCGATGCGCACCTGCAATTCGGCCATGCTGAACGGCTTGGGCAGGTAGTCGTCGGCACCGCGCTGGAAGCCTGTGATGCGATCGGCCTCGGCACCGAGCGCCGACATCAGGATCACCGGCGTCGTGCTGCGCCTGCGCAGCTGGGCGAGCGCGTCCAGGCCATTGAGGCCAGGCAACAGGATGTCCATGAGCACGACATCGAACACCTGGCGGCCTGCCCTTTCCAAACCTTCCTGGCCATTGCGGCACCAGGTCACCTGGAAGCCGCCACGCTGCAACTCCTCATGCAGGTAGGCGCCAAGGACTGGGTCGTCCTCGATGGCGAGAATGTTCGAATTGTGAATAGCTACAGGATTCATTGGCTTCTGACATTTATTCTCAGTTGCGCGATTATTGGCCATGTGGCCGGGCCAGGCAACCCAATTGCGACCGGTGAGGTGATGAGGCCAGCGCAGGCGACAAAAATCGTCTGCAATGAGTGCATTAGCGCCAGACCCGGAGTAACGTTCCGAGATTATTCCGTCCCGCTCGGCGACGGCCGCAAGGCACATCACAGGAGGCGAGTGTGCTCGATCGTTTGGGAATCAGAAGCCGGGTGCTGTTGCTGGCCTTGTTGCCGGCCAGCCTGATGGCACTGGTGCTGGGCAGCTATTTCACCTGGTTGCAGCAGAACGAGCTGCGCAGCCAATTGCTGCAGCGCGGCAAGATGATCGCCGAACAGCTGGCGCCGCTGGCCGCACCGGCGATGGCCCAGCATACCGCGCCGCAGCTCGAACGCATCGCGGCCCAGGCGCTAGAGCAGGCCGACGTGCGCGCCGTGGCGTTCCTCGCGCCCGACCGCTCGCGCCTGGCCCACGCCGGCCCGAGCATGCTCAATCAGCCGCCCAGCGGCGGCACTGGTACCCAACTGCTGCAACGCAGTGGCAACGATGCCACGCGCTACCTGATGCCGGTGTTCGGTCATCATCGCGACCTGGCTACCGATGCCATCCCCGCCGAGGCCGAGCGACTGCTCGGCTGGGTCGAGATCGAGCTGTCCCACGACGGCACCTTGCTGCGCGGCTATCGCAACCTGTTCACCAGCGTACTGTTGATCCTGGGCTGCCTGATCCTGACGGCCCTGCTCGCCCTGCGCATGAGCCGCACGATCAACGACCCGATCAGCCGCATCAAGCAAGCGGTCACCCAACTCAAGGACGGCAACCTCGAAGCGCGGCTGCCGGCCATGGGCAGCCACGAGCTGGACGAGTTGGCTGCCGGCATCAACCGCATGGCCGAAACCCTGCACAACGCCCACGAAGAGCTGCAGCACAGCATCGACCAGGCCACCGAAGATGTGCGCCAGAACCTTGAGACCATCGAGATCCAGAACATCGAACTGGACATGGCGCGCAAGGAGGCCCTGGAAGCCAGCCGGATCAAGTCCGAGTTCCTCGCCAACATGAGCCATGAGATCCGCACCCCGCTCAACGGCATCCTCGGTTTTACCCACCTGCTGCAAAAAAGCGAGTTGGCGCCGCGCCAGCTCGATTACCTGAGCACGATCGAGAAATCGGCCGACAACCTGCTGGGGATCATCAACGAGATCCTCGACTTCTCCAAGATCGAGGCCGGCAAGCTGGTGCTCGACAGCATCCCGTTCAACCTGCGCGACCTGATCCAGGACACCCTGACCATTCTCGCCCCAGCAGCCCACGCCAAGCAGCTGGAGTTGCTCAGCCTGGTCTATCGCGACACGCCGTTGTCGTTGGTCGGCGACCCGCTGCGGCTCAAGCAGATCCTCACCAACCTGGTCAGCAACGCTATCAAGTTCACCCGTGAGGGCACTATCGTCGTGCGCGCCATGCTCGAAGACGAGCAAGAAGACAGCGTGCAACTGCGCATCAGCGTGCAAGACACCGGCATCGGCCTGTCGCCGCAAGATGTGCGCACCCTGTTCCAGGCCTTCAGCCAGGCCGATAACTCGCTATCGCGCCAGCCCGGCGGCACCGGCCTGGGGCTGGTGATCTCCAAGCGCTTGATCGAGCAGATGGGCGGCGAGATCGGCGTCGACAGCACGCCGGGGGAAGGCTCGCAGTTCTGGATCAGCCTGAACCTGCCCAAGGCCCACGACGATGCCGAAGACTTGCCGCTGCAACCCTTGCTCGGGCGACGCGCGGCAATCGTCGACGGCCACGAACTGGCGCGCCAGGCTCTTGAGCACCAACTGGAAGATTGCGGCTTGAGCGTCAGTCTGTTCGCCTCCTTCGATCAGCTGCTGCAAGGCGTTCAGGCGGCGCACCTGGCTGGCCAGCCGTTCGAGTTCGCCGTGCTCGGGGCCAACCTGGGCAACCTGTCGCCGGAACAACTCGCCCAGTACCACCAACAACTGGAGCGCCTGGACTGCCAGTGCGTGGTGCTGTGCCCGACCACCGAACAGGCGCTGTACCACCCTTACCTGCCCAACGCCCATGGCCAGCTGCTGTCCAAGCCGACCTGTACGCGCAAGCTGCGCCGGCTGCTGGTAGAGCTGATTCAGCCACGTCGGCAAACCAGCGAAGTCCGGGTTGCCGGCAGCCAGCGGGTGCCGAAGATCCTCTGCGTCGACGACAACCCGGCCAACCTGTTGCTGGTGCAGACCCTGCTCGAAGACCTCGGCGCCGAGGTGCTGGCGGTCGACAATGGTTTTGCGGCGGTACAAGCGGTGCAGGATGAGCCGTTCGACCTGGTGCTGATGGATGTGCAGATGCCCGGTATGGACGGGCGCGCCTGCACCGAGCAGATCCGCCTGTGGGAAAACAGCCAGAGCGGTAACCCGCTGCCGATCGTCGCGCTCACCGCGCATGCCATGGCCAATGAAAAACGCGCCCTGCTGCACAGCGGCATGGACGATTACCTGACCAAGCCAATCAGTGAACGGCAACTGGGCCAGGTGGTGATGAAATGGACCGGGCTGAACCTGGGCACCCCGCAGCAGGAACGCATCACCGAGCGCCTGCCGGACAGCAGCGAGCTGAAGGTGCTCGACCCGGAAGAAGGCTTGCGCCTGGCCGCGGGCAAGCCGGACTTGGCAGCGGACATGCTGAGCATGCTGCTGGAGTCGCTGGAGGCTGATCGCCAGGCGATTCGCAGCGCACGTGAAGCAGGTGACCGTGAGGCGATGATCGAGCGGGTACACCGCTTGAATGGCGCATCGCGCTACTGTGGAGTGCCGCAGTTGCGGGCGGCGTGCCAGCGTAGCGAGACCCTGCTCAAGCAGGATAATCCCCAGGCCTTGCAGGCGCTGGATGAGCTGGATCAGGCGATCAGCCGGTTGGCCGAACAGGCGCAGCAGAGTGCTTGAGTGCGTTTACTGATGCTCCCACGGGCTTCTCGACACCTCGGACCCTGTGGGAGCGGGCTTGCCCGCGAATAGGCCAGTACTGACTGAGCCTCTCATGGCACCGATCAAAGTCCGCCAAGCCAATCGGGCTAAACTCACCTCGCCTCATTGCCAAGGAATCCGCTATGCGCACTCTGTTGTTCAGCAGCCAGCACTACGACCAGGAAAGCTTCACCCGCGCCAGCACCGACAACAACCTGGAACTGCACTTCCAGTCGGCCCGCCTGACCCTGGACACCGCCGCCTTGGCCAGCGGCTTCGAGGTGGTCTGCGCCTTCATCAACGACGAACTGGACCAGCCGGTGCTGGAGCGCCTGGCCGCCGGCGGCACGCGCCTGATCGCCCTGCGCTCGGCGGGCTACAACCACGTCGACCTGGCCGCCGCCAAACGCCTGGGGCTGACCGTGGTACGGGTGCCGGCCTACTCGCCGCATGCGGTGGCCGAGCACGCGGTGGCGCTGATCATGGCCCTCAACCGCCGCCTGCATCGCGCCTACAACCGCACCCGCGAAGGCGACTTCACCCTGCACGGGCTGACCGGCTTCGACCTGCATGGCAAAACCGTCGGGGTGGTCGGCACCGGCCAGATCGGCGTGGCCTTCGCCCGCATCATGGCCGGCTTTGGCTGCCAGCTGCTGGCCTACGACCCCTACCCCAACCCCGACATGCTGGCCTTGGGTGCACGCTACCTGGAGCTACCTGAGTTGCTGCGCCAGTCGCGGATCGTCAGCCTGCACTGCCCGCTGACCGAGCACACCCGCCACCTGATCAACGCCCACAGCCTGGCAGCGCTGCAACCGGGCGCGATGTTGATCAATACCGGTCGCGGTGCGCTGGTCGACACCCCAGCCCTGATCGATGCGCTCAAGAGCGGCCAACTCGGCTACCTGGGTTTGGACGTGTATGAAGAAGAAGCCCAGCTGTTCTTCGAGGACCGCTCCGACTTGCCCCTGCAAGATGATGTGCTGGCCCGGCTGCTGACCTTCCCCAACGTGATCATTACCGCCCACCAGGCGTTCCTGACCCGTGAGGCGCTGGATGCGATCGCTGCGACCACCCTGGAAAATATCATCCGCTGGGTGGCAGGCAATCCGCAGAATCTGGTCGAGGGTTGATGCTAGGATACGCGGCATTTCTGGAGGACCCATGGTCGAGCACGATTTCCGCTACACCCTATTCAACCCGCAACACACCCTGATCGAATGCCGCGCGCTGGTGCCGGGTCGCTATCAGGTAACCGGCAATGGCGGTTCGATCCAGAAGGACGACGTCCTGCTGGTCACCCTCAAAGGCAGCAAGGACTTGTCCATGCGCCTGACCGTGGAAAGCGTACGCCACCTGATCAACCCGCGCGGCCAGTGGGTCGCGGTGGCCAGCGGCCCGGCGTTCAAAGAGCTGGAGATCCTCAACTGGCAGGTCAAGTGCGACAGCTGCCAAGCCGTGCTCGACTTCGAGTTCGCCGTCGACGGCAAGCTGGGGAACAAGGCGCACAAGCCGGCCGCCAGTGCCCGCGTCGCTGAATTGGGCTGGATCAGCAAGGGTGACAAGCACCTGTGCCCACACTGCCAGGAGAGCGCTCAGTGAAAAACATGCTGACCGGCGTGCTGATTGCCACCGGCCTGCTGGGCTGCGCTGCGCAGCCGTCGAAGTTGCAACAAGAGCAGAGCTATGTGCTTGAGTGGATTGGCGAACGCCCGCTGATCGATTACAGCCACCTGACCCTGACCTTGGCCGAAGACGGCCGCGCCTATGGCAATGGCGGCTGCAACCACTGGTTTGCGCCGTATACGCTTGAGGGTGAGCGGATCAGCTTCGGCAAGGTCGGCAAGACCCGCAAGCTGTGCGCGCCGGCGTTGATGGAGCAGGAGAAGCGTTTCCTCGAGGCGCTGGAGACGGTGCAGCGTTGGGATGTTTCGGCGATCGAACAGATTCGGTTCTGGCCGGCCCAAGGCAAACCGTTGCGGTTCTGGCCTGAAGAAGGCTGATCACCTCTGTTGGGGCCCCTCTGCGGCCCTTCGCGGCGGGTCAGCGCCCCGACAAGTTCGCTCCCACAGAGTGTGTACCGGGTACAAGCGCGGTCCCTGTGGGAGCGGGCTTGCCCGCGAAGGGCTGCAAAGCAGCCCCAGCTATCAAGTCAACATCATTAGGCGCCTTTGAGGGCCTTGATCTTCTCCTGCAGCCCTTCCAGGGTCTGCTCGCCCATCAGTTGCTCACGGACCTTGCCTTTGTCATCGATGATGTAGGTCACCGGCAACGCCTCGCTACGCGGCAGCTCATAACGCTCTGCCGGATCCTGGGCCAGTACCGTGAAGCCAATCCCGAGGGTCTCGGCAGCTTGCTTGAGGTCCTGCCCTTGCAGGCCATCGAAGTTCACCCCGACCACCTTGATGCCCTGGCTGTCCCACTGCTTGGCCGCAGCGTTCAACTCAGGGATTTCAGTACGGCACGGCCCGCACCATTCGGCCCAGTAATTGAGCACCAGCCAGTGCCCCTCGATCTGTTCAGCCTTTACCGTATTGCCGTGCTGGTCCACGCCGTAGTCCGCACCGCAACCGCCGAGCAACAGGCTCGCAGTGATGGCCAGTGCAGCTGCCAAACGCTTTGCCATGGGTCAATCCTTCTCGAAGTTTTCTAAACCTGTAATTCAGTCGCTGCGGTTAGAATAGCCGCCACACCCTGCTGGATGCGACCCGTCATGACTGATCTGACTCTCTATCATAACCCGCGCTGCTCGAAATCCCGCGGCGCCTTGGAGCTGCTCGAAGCGCGCGGCCTCAGCCCGACCATCGTGCGCTACCTGGAAACCCCGCCCGATGCGGCGACCCTCAAGGCATTGCTGGGCAAGCTGGGCATCGCCCCGCGCCAGCTGCTGCGCACCGGTGAAGACGAATACAAGACCCTGGAGCTGGCCAACCCGGCGCTCAGCGACCAACAGTTGATCGAAGCCATGGCACAACACCCGAAACTGATCGAGCGGCCGATTCTGGTGGTCGGCGACCAGGCGGTCATCGGTCGCCCACCCGAGAAGGTGCTGGAGATCCTGCCGTGAGCGATCCATTCATCTTGGTGCTGTATTACAGCCGCCATGGCTCGACCAGCGAGATGGCCCGGCACATTGCCCGTGGCGTCGAGATGGCCGGCCTGGAAGCGCGCCTGCGCACCGTGCCGGCGATCTCCACCGAATGCGAGGCAGTAGCCCCGGATATCCCCGCCAGCGGTGCGTTGTACGCCACCCTCGACGACCTGCGCCACTGCGCCGGGCTGGTCCTGGGCAGCCCGACCCGCTTCGGCAACATGGCCGCGCCGCTCAAGTACTTCCTCGATGGCACCAGCAGCCTGTGGCTGGGCGGTGAGCTGGTCGGCAAGCCGGCGGCGGTGTTCACCTCCACCGCCAGCCTGCACGGCGGCCAGGAGACCACCCTGCTGTCGATGATGCTGCCGCTGATGCACCACGGCATGCTGGTCATGGGCCTGCCCTACAGCGAGTCGGCGCTGCTCGAGACCCGTGGTGGCGGCACCCCGTACGGGGCGAGCCATCATGCCGGGGCAGATGGCAAGCGCGAGCTGGACAGCCATGAGATCGCCCTGTGCCGCGCGCTCGGCCAACGCCTGGCGAGCACCGCCAAGGCTTTGGGTGGTGAACGTGGCTAGGAAGCCCAAGGTGCTGCCAGCGCTTGAGTGGTTGAGCCCGCGCCTGCGCTTGACGCGGGCGCTGAGCCTGGGCTGTTTCTTCGGCCTGATCGTCCTGCTGGTGATCAATAACCTGTGGTTCGCCAACCTGCATGGGGCGCGGGTCGAGGTCATCCTGGCGATCGAGCTGATCCCGCTGCTGCTGTTGCTGCCGGGGATGCTGATGGGCAGCGCCCGGGCGCATGCCTGGACCTGCTTTGTGGTGAACATCTACTTCATCAAGGGCGTGTTGGCGGCGTTCGATCCGGCGCGCGCGGTGTTTGGCTGGATCGAGGTGCTGGTGAGCTTGGGGCTGTTTGTTAGCGGGCTGCTGTTTGTGCGCTGGAAGTTTCAGCATGAGCGCAGGCTGGCCGGCGAAGGAAACTAGAACAAGCTATGTGGACTGCGTGGACTGCGTAGGCTACGTGGGC
Source organism: Pseudomonas sp. Je.1.5.c (assembly GCF_051129895.1). NCBI lineage: Bacteria > Pseudomonadati > Pseudomonadota > Gammaproteobacteria > Pseudomonadales > Pseudomonadaceae > Pseudomonas > Pseudomonas sp. Je.1.5.c. Next base: position 78 of record NZ_JBCPSP010000025.1, on the reverse strand, counting down.
TACGTGGGCTACGTGGGCTACGTGGGCTACGTGGGCTACGTGGGAGCGGGCTTGCCCCGCGATAGCGAGGCTGAGGCC
>NZ_JBCPSP010000024.1:0-87814 GCF_051129895.1 Pseudomonas sp. Je.1.5.c | reverse complement strand
GCATTGGAACCACCTGATCCCATCCCGAACTCAGTAGTGAAACGATGCATCGCCGATGGTAGTGTGGGGTTTCCCCATGTGAGAGTAGGTCATCGTCAAGATTCATTTCGCAAAACCCCTATCTGCGCGAGCAGGTAGGGGTTTTGTCTTTCCAGACCTGCTATACCCCGCGCCCGATACCTGGCCTTGCCGCACCCCTTGTGGGAGCGGGCTTGCCCGCGAAAAGGCCGCAACTGACACCCCGCTCCACCCCTCCCGCCTTTATCCCTCAAGCATCGCAGTTGGGCATGACCAAGTCCGGAGTGCGCCCTTTTCCTATGCAAGGCTTCAGGCCATGGCTATCATTCCAGCCTTATTCCAAGTCGAGACTGGCATGCTGAAGTTGTTGAATCTCCTCAAGGATGGCCGGTTTCATTCCGGGCAGGCGCTCGGGGAAGCTCTCGGGGTGAGCCGCAGCGCCGTTTGGAAGCAGCTGCAGCACCTGGAAGCCGAATTGAACCTGACCATTCATAAGGTCCGAGGTCGTGGCTATCAATTGGCCGCACCGTTGGCATTGCTTGATTCGCAAGCGATTAGCGATCTCTGCGAAGGCGAGCAGTGGCCGTTGTTTATTCACGATGCGATCGATTCGACCAATGCCGAAGCTTTGCGTGGTATTGCGCAGGGGAGGGTGGCGCCATTTCTAGTATTGGCCGAACGCCAAAGTGCTGGGCGCGGTCGTCGCGGTCGACAATGGGTCAGCCCCTTCGCTGAGAACCTCTACTACAGCTTGGTGCTGCGTGTTGAGGGCGGCATGCGCCAGCTCGAGGGTTTAAGCCTGGTGGTTGGGCTGGCCGTCATGCGTACCCTGCAGGCATTTGGCGTGAAGCAGGCGGGCCTTAAATGGCCAAATGATGTTCTGGTCGGTGATCAGAAGATCGCCGGGATCTTGCTGGAGCTTGTCGGTGATCCGGCTGACGTCTGTCATGTGGTGCTGGGGATTGGCATCAACGTGAACATGCAGCTCAACGACCAGGTCGACCAGCAATGGACCTCGATGAGGCTGGAGGCGGGCGCCTCTATTGATCGTAACCTGCTGGTCGCCAGGCTCAATCAGCAACTGCAGCATGAGCTGGCTCGGCACCGTCGTTATGGCTTCGCCGCCTTCCAGGAAGAATGGGAGCAAGCGCATCTGTGGCAGGGTCGTAAGGTATCGCTGATCGCCGGCAGTAGCCATACCGATGGCGTAGTGCTTGGCGTGGATGGACAAGGCGGACTGCGTCTTGAGGTGGAAGGTGTGGAAAAGAGCTTCAGTGGTGGTGAGCTCAGTTTGAGGTTGCGTGATGATTCTTGAGCTCGACTGCGGTAATAGCTTCATCAAGTGGCGGGTGATTCATGCTGCCGACGCGACGATTGTCGGTGGCGGCATCGTTGACTCGGATCAGGCGCTATTGGCGGCGGTCTCGGCCTTGCCCTCAGTACGCTTGAAAGGCTGTCGGATAGTCAGTGTCCGTAGCGAAGAGGAAACTGACGCGCTGCGTGGGCTGTTGCAGGCAGGGTTCGCTGTCCAGGCGCAAGTCGCTATGCCTGTGCAGGAAATGGCTGGAGTGCGTAATGGATATGATGACTATCAGCGGCTGGGCATGGATCGCTGGCTAGCTGCCTTGGGTGCCTACCACCTGGCAAAAGGTGCGTGCCTGGTGATTGACTTGGGTACTGCGGCCAAGGCTGACTTCGTCGCCGCCGATGGTGAGCACCTGGGTGGTTATATTTGTCCCGGTATGCCGCTGATGCGCAGTCAATTGCGTACCCATACCCGTCGAATTCGCTACGACGATGCATCGGCTGAGCGCGCTGTGAGCACGCTTGCGCCTGGTCGCTCGACAGTCGAGGCGGTGGAGCGCGGTTGTGTGCTGATGCTGCAAGGGTTTGCCCGTACACAGATCGAGCAGGCTCGAGCTTTGTGGGGTGAAAGTTTCACTGTGTTCCTGACTGGTGGCGATGCGCCGCTGGTGCGCGAAGCTGCGCCTCAGGCCCGCGTTGTGCCTGACCTGGTCTTCGTTGGCCTGGCGATGGCTTGTCCATTGGATTGAGGTGCCTATGCGTTGGTTGTTTCTGTTGTTGCTGGTGCTCAATGTCGTCTACTACGTCTGGCACCAGCAAGAGGCGCCGTTGAGGGTCAAAGAGGTCGCGCCGCTTTCTCTCTATAAAGGTAACCAGCAGGAGATCCGCCTGCTGCGTGAGACGGGGGCTGCAGCGCCGGCGCGACGTCGTGATGAATGCCTGGTTATTGGTGGTCTACCAGCTCGGAATCAGCTCGATGCGCTACGCCAGCGCCTACTTAGCCTGGATATCACCACGCTGGTAGTGTCCGGTCAGCTGCCTGGCGCAGACGGTATGTGGCTGAAGGTAGCCCCGGAAAGTGAGCGTTTACTGGACCAAACCGTGCTCGCCACTCTTTCCAAGGATTTCAAAGACTTAAAACACAAAATTATTTTCTGCGGGGGTATTGCAACTGGCGAATAGCTTGATAGAATGGCGCCCGCTTCGCAGGGAACACCACTGAGGTGGTAGGACCGGAAGCTGTTGTCAAAGTAGCTAACTTCAAGATTTAATTGAAAAAAAGCTTGACAACAGGTCGGCAAGAGTTGAAAATGCCGCCCACGCTCAGGAGGGGTTCCCGAGCGGCCAAAGGGAGCAGACTGTAAATCTGCCGTCTTCGACTTCGAAGGTTCGAATCCTTCCCCCTCCACCATTTTAGCGAGAGCTGCAAGCCTCGCGGGTATAGTTTAGTGGTAGAACCTCAGCCTTCCAAGCTGATGATGCGGGTTCGATTCCCGCTACCCGCTCCAAGTTTGCTGTTTTTGCACAATGTGTTTCGCTCTTGTAGCTCAGTTGGTAGAGCACACCCTTGGTAAGGGTGAGGTCAGCGGTTCAAGTCCGCTCAAGAGCTCCATATAACAAGGCAGATATGAAAATATCTGCCTTTGTTTTATCGGTAGTAGTGACTATTTTCTTCTGCGGAGGACTGTATCGATGGCTAAGGAAAAGTTTGATCGTTCCCTACCTCACGTTAACGTTGGCACTATCGGCCACGTTGACCATGGTAAAACCACTCTGACCGCAGCTCTGACTCGCGTCTGCTCCGAGGTTTTCGGTTCGGCAGTCGTTGAGTTCGACAAGATCGACTCGGCTCCAGAAGAGAAGGCGCGCGGTATCACCATCAACACCGCGCACGTCGAGTACAACTCGAACATTCGTCACTACGCTCACGTCGACTGCCCGGGTCACGCTGACTATGTGAAGAACATGATCACCGGTGCTGCCCAGATGGACGGCGCGATCCTGGTTTGCTCGGCCGCTGATGGTCCGATGCCACAAACCCGTGAGCACATCCTGCTGTCCCGTCAGGTTGGCGTTCCGTACATCGTGGTCTTCCTGAACAAGGCTGACCTGGTAGACGACGCTGAGCTGCTGGAACTGGTCGAGATGGAAGTTCGCGACCTGCTGTCCACCTACGACTTCCCGGGCGACGACACCCCGATCATCATCGGTTCGGCTCGTATGGCGCTGGAAGGCAAAGACGACAACGAAATGGGCACCACCGCTGTCAAGCGTCTGGTTGAAACTCTGGACAGCTACATCCCAGAGCCAGAGCGTGCTATCGACAAGCCGTTCCTGATGCCAATCGAAGACGTATTCTCGATCTCGGGTCGTGGTACCGTTGTTACCGGTCGTATCGAGCGTGGTATCGTCCGCGTTCAAGACGCCCTGGAAATCGTTGGTCTGCGTGACACCACCACCACCACCTGCACCGGTGTTGAGATGTTCCGCAAACTGCTGGACGAAGGTCGTGCTGGCGAGAACTGCGGCGTTCTGCTGCGTGGTACCAAGCGTGACGACGTTGAGCGTGGCCAGGTTCTGGTCAAGCCAGGTTCGGTCAAGCCGCACACCAAGTTCACCGCAGAAGTCTACGTTCTGTCGAAAGAAGAAGGCGGCCGTCACACTCCGTTCTTCAAAGGCTACCGTCCTCAGTTCTACTTCCGTACCACTGACGTGACCGGTAACTGCGAGCTGCCGGAAGGCGTTGAAATGGTAATGCCAGGTGACAACATTCAGATGACTGTTACCCTGATCAAGACCATCGCAATGGAAGACGGTCTGCGCTTCGCTATCCGTGAAGGCGGTCGTACCGTCGGCGCCGGCGTCGTAGCAAAAATTATTGAATAAGTAGTTGATTTCATAAGACCATGCCGGCATAATGGCCGGCCTGGTACAGTGTTAAAGGTCAGTAGCTCAATTGGCAGAGCGACGGTCTCCAAAACCGTAGGTTGGGGGTTCGATTCCCTCCTGACCTGCCATTCACCTCGGTGTGATTGGCTTTCTTCTCACAGGATCCTCCTCGATGACTCCCAAAACTGAAGCCCAAGATTCGCGTTTTGATCTTTTCAAGTGGCTCGCTGTTGTTGCTCTGGTAGTCGTTGGCGTCGTAGGTAATCAATACTACTCCGCTTCTCCGATTCTGTACCGCGTGCTCGCTCTCCTTGCTCTGGCTGCTGTTGCAGGCTTCGTTGCCCTGCAGACCGCGAAGGGTAAGTCGTTCTTTGCGCTGGCGAAGGAAGCTCGTACCGAGATCCGTAAAGTCGTGTGGCCGACCCGCCAAGAAACCATGCAAACCACGCTTATCGTTGTGGTTGTCGTGCTGGTTATGGCGTTGCTGCTGTGGGGTCTTGATTCCCTGCTCGGCTGGGCGGTCTCCTTGATTGTTGGCTAAGGGTGTCCCGTGGCTAAGCGTTGGTACGTTGTGCATGCTTACTCGGGTTACGAGAAGCATGTAATGCGCTCTTTGATCGAGCGTGTGAAGCTGGCTGGCATGGAAGATGAATTCGGCGAGATCCTGGTCCCGACCGAAGAAGTCGTAGAAATGCGCAATGGCCAGAAGCGCAAAAGCGAGCGTAAGTTCTTCCCTGGCTATGTATTGGTCCAGATGGATATGAACGAAGGGACTTGGCACCTTGTCAAGGATACCCCTCGCGTAATGGGCTTCATTGGTGGTACTGCAGACAAGCCTGCGCCTATCACCGATAAAGAAGCCGAGGCTATTCTGCGTCGCGTTGCCGATGGTAGCGACAAGCCGAAGCCAAAAACGCTCTTTGAGCCAGGTGAAGTGGTTCGTGTTGTTGACGGTCCCTTTGCTGATTTCAACGGTACCGTTGAAGAAGTTAACTACGAAAAGAGCCGGCTCCAAGTGGCGGTGCTCATTTTCGGTCGCTCTACTCCGGTAGAGCTCGAGTTCGGCCAGGTCGAGAAGGTCTAGGCGAACGACGCATCCCATACCCCGCAGCCCTATGTGCTGCGGGGTTTTGTCGTCACTGGGATAAAACGCAAGTAATCCGGGGAGCCATTTGGCGTTCGTACCCGATATTGGAGTAGCTCATGGCTAAGAAGATTCAGGCTTACATCAAGCTGCAAGTAAAGGCCGGCCAGGCCAACCCAAGCCCACCCGTTGGTCCAGCACTGGGTCAACACGGTGTGAACATCATGGAATTCTGCAAGGCCTTCAACGCCCGTACTCAGGGTCAAGAAGCCGGCCTGCCGACTCCTGTGATCATCACTGTCTACAGTGACCGTAGCTTCACCTTCGAAACCAAAAGCACCCCAGCTTCGGTTCTGCTGAAGAAAGCTGCTGGCCTGACCAGCGGTTCTGCACGTCCGAACACCGTTAAAGTCGGTACCGTGACCCGTGCTCAGCTGGAAGAGATCGCCAAGACCAAACAGGCTGATCTGACTGCCGCTGACATGGATGCAGCCGTGCGTACCATCGCCGGATCTGCTCGCAGCATGGGCCTCAACGTGGAGGGTGTGTAATGGCTAAGCTGACCAAGCGCCAAAAGGCCATTGCTTCGAAACTCGAAGCTGGCAAAGTTTACAACTTCGAGGAAGCAGCCGCGCTGCTGGCCGAACTGTCCACCGTGAAGTTCAGCGAATCCTTCGACGTTGCCGTCAACCTCGGCGTTGACCCACGTAAATCCGACCAGGTCGTTCGTAGCGCTACTGTGCTGCCACACGGCACTGGCAAGACCGTACGTGTTGCTGTCTTCACCCAGGGTCCAGCTGCTGAGGCCGCTCTGGCTGCCGGCGCTGATCGCGTTGGTATGGACGACCTGGCTGCCGAGATGAAAGCTGGCGACCTGAACTACGACGTAGTCATCGCATCCCCGGATGCCATGCGCGTTGTTGGTCAGCTGGGTCAGGTTCTGGGTCCTCGCGGCCTGATGCCTAACCCGAAAGTCGGTACCGTGACTCCAGACGTAGCCACCGCGGTTAAAAACGCCAAGGCTGGTCAAGTTCGCTACCGTACCGACAAAAACGGTATCATCCACACCTCCGTTGGCAAGGTTGGCTTCGAAGCCGGCAAGCTGAAGGAAAACGTTGAAGCCCTGATCGCTGATCTGAAGCGTATCAAGCCGGCTTCCTCGAAAGGTATCTACGTCAAGCGCGTTACCCTGAGCACCACTATGGGCCCAGGTCTGGTCATCGACCAGAGCTCGCTGAGCGCGTAAGACCTTGCCGGCGCGTGAAAGCGCGCCGGCAACAAAATTGGGGTCCCTGCCTGGCGGGGGCTATCCAAGACCGTAGGCGGCGCAAGCCTTAAACAACCAGCCTACGCAGATGGTGCTCCCGGTTCCTTACCGAATCAGACACCAAAACGACATCCGGCTTCGGCCAGATGAAACGGTAACAAGCAGGAGTTTTACCCGTGGCAATTAAACTCGAAGACAAGAAGGCCATCGTCGCTGAAGTCAACGAGGCTGCCAAAGTCGCTCTGTCCGCTGTCGTGGCTGATGCCCGTGGTGTGACTGTAGGCGCAATGACCGGACTCCGTAAAGAGGCTCGTGAAGCTGGCGTATACGTACGTGTCGTACGTAACACCCTGCTCAAGCGCGCTGTTGCTGACACTGAATTCAGTGTCCTCAACGACGCCTTCACTGGCCCGACCCTGATCGCGTTCTCCAACGAACACCCGGGCGCTGCTGCTCGTCTGTTCAAGGAATTCGCCAAGGGTCAGGACAAGTTCGAGATCAAGGCAGCTGCGTTTGACGGCAAGTTCATTGCAGCGAACCAGATCGACGTGTTGGCTACCCTGCCGACCCGCGACGAAGCCATCGCAAGGCTGATGAGCGTCATCCAAGGCGCTACCAGCAAGCTGGCTCGTACCCTGGCAGCCATTCGCGACCAGAAAGAAGCTACCGCAGCCTAAGGCCGCGAAGCACTTTCAAAATCATACGTTTAATTTGATGGCTGCGTAGGCCTTCACCCCAATACAGGATTTAAGTCATGTCCCTGACTAACGAGCAAATCATCGAAGCAATCGGCCAGAAAACCGTTCTGGAAGTTGTTGAGCTGATCAAAGCAATGGAAGAAACCTTCGGCGTTACCGCTGCTGTTGCCGCTGCTGGCCCAGCTGCTGCTGCTGCCGTTGTTGAAGAGCAAACCGAGTTCAACGTTGTTCTGGTTGAAGCCGGCGAGAAGAAAGTCAACGTGATCAAGGCCGTTCGTGAACTGACCGGTCTGGGCCTGAAAGAAGCCAAAGAGAAAGTTGACGGCGCTCCTCAAGTCGTAGCTGAAGGCGTTTCGAAAGAAGCCGCTGAAGACGCTAAGAAGAAGCTGGAAGAAGCAGGCGCTAAAGTCGAGCTGAAGTAATTTCGACTTTGCGACTCCAGCCGGAGCGTTGAGCTTAGGCTGATGGCTGGTGGCTTATGCCACCGGCCTTTTTCCGTTATTGGTGGCCGATCAGGTCGGCCCCGATAACAAGCTGCAAGACACCCACGTGGGTGGCGCAAACCAAGGGGTTTGCACGATTTTCTGGCTGCTCCCGCCGGGAGAAGCCAAACAAGCAGGTGACCAAGCTGGGGAACGCTGATGGCTTACTCATACACTGAGAAAAAACGTATCCGCAAGGACTTTAGCAAGTTGCCGGACGTGATGGATGTGCCTTACCTCCTGGCCATCCAGCTGGATTCGTATCGCGAATTCCTGCAAGCGGGAGCATCCAAGGATCAGTTCCGCGACGTCGGCCTGCACGCGGCCTTCAAATCGGTCTTCCCGATCATCAGCTACTCCGGCAACGCTGCCTTGGAGTACGTTGGCTATCGTCTGGGCGAGCCGGCTTTCGACGTCAAGGAATGCGTCCTGCGCGGCGTGACCTTCGCCGTGCCGCTGCGGGTGAAAGTCCGTCTGATCATCTTCGACAAAGAGTCGTCGAACAAAGCGATCAAGGACATCAAAGAGCAAGAAGTCTACATGGGTGAAATCCCCCTGATGACTGAGAACGGTACCTTCGTTATCAACGGTACCGAGCGTGTGATCGTTTCCCAGCTGCACCGTTCGCCGGGTGTGTTCTTCGACCACGATCGTGGCAAGACCCACAGCTCCGGCAAGCTGCTGTATTCGGCTCGCATCATTCCTTACCGCGGTTCCTGGTTGGACTTCGAGTTCGATCCTAAGGACTGCGTATTCGTCCGTATCGACCGTCGCCGCAAACTGCCGGCCTCGGTACTGCTGCGCGCCCTGGGTTACAGCACTGAAGAAGTGCTGAACACCTTCTACACCACCAACGTGTTCCATGTTTCTGGTGAGAAGCTGAGCCTGGAGCTGGTGCCTCAGCGTCTGCGTGGCGAAGTTGCGGTCATGGACATCCATGACGAGACCGGCAAGGTCATCGTCGAGCAGGGTCGTCGTATCACCGCGCGCCACATCAATCAGCTCGAGAAGGCTGGCGTCAAGCAGCTGGACGTGCCGATGGAGTACGTGCTGGGCCGCACTACCGCCAAGGCGATCGTGCATCCGGCTACCGGCGAGATCCTGGCCGAGTGCAACACCGAGCTGACCACCGAGCTGCTGATCAAGGTCGCCAAGGCTCAGGTCGTTCGCATCGAAACCCTGTACACCAACGACATCGATTGCGGTCCGTTCATTTCGGATACCCTGAAGATCGACACCACCAGCAACCAACTGGAAGCGCTGGTCGAGATCTACCGCATGATGCGTCCAGGCGAGCCGCCAACCAAGGATGCCGCCGAAACCCTGTTCAACAACCTGTTCTTCAGTGCCGAGCGTTACGACCTGTCCGCCGTAGGCCGCATGAAGTTCAACCGTCGTATCGGTCGTACCGAGATCGAAGGTTCGGGCGTGCTGAGCAAGGAAGACATCGTTGACGTGCTGAAGACCCTGGTCGACATCCGTAACGGTAAAGGCATCGTCGATGACATCGACCACCTGGGTAACCGTCGCGTACGTTGCGTCGGCGAGATGGCCGAGAACCAGTTCCGCGTTGGCCTGGTGCGCGTTGAGCGTGCGGTCAAAGAGCGTCTGTCGATGGCTGAAAGCGAAGGCCTGATGCCGCAAGACCTGATCAACGCCAAGCCGGTAGCGGCGGCGGTGAAAGAGTTCTTCGGTTCCAGCCAGCTCTCGCAGTTCATGGACCAGAACAACCCGCTCTCCGAGATCACCCACAAGCGTCGTGTCTCCGCACTCGGCCCTGGCGGTCTGACCCGTGAGCGTGCTGGCTTTGAAGTCCGTGACGTACACCCGACCCATTACGGTCGTGTGTGCCCGATCGAGACCCCTGAAGGTCCGAACATCGGTCTGATCAACTCCCTGGCAGCCTATGCCCGCACCAACCATTACGGCTTCCTGGAAAGCCCGTACCGCGTGGTGAAAGAGGGTGTGGTTTCCGACGACATCGTGTTCCTGTCGGCGATCGAAGAAGCTGATCACGTCATCGCTCAGGCTTCGGCCACGATGAACGAGAAGAAGCAACTGGTCGACGAGCTGGTAGCTGTTCGTCACTTGAACGAATTCACCGTCAAGGCGCCGGAAGACGTCACCCTGATGGACGTTTCGCCCAAGCAGGTTGTTTCCGTCGCTGCCTCGCTGATCCCGTTCCTCGAGCACGACGACGCCAACCGTGCATTGATGGGTTCGAACATGCAGCGTCAGGCTGTACCTACCCTGCGTGCCGACAAGCCGCTGGTTGGTACCGGCATGGAGCGCAACGTTGCCCGTGACTCCGGCGTCTGCGTCGTGGCGCGTCGTGGCGGCGTGATCGACTCCGTCGACGCCAGCCGTATCGTGGTACGTGTTGCCGATGACGAAGTAGAAACCGGTGAAGCCGGTGTCGACATCTACAACCTGACCAAATACACCCGTTCCAACCAGAACACTTGCATCAACCAGCGTCCGCTGGTCAGCAAAGGTGATGTGGTCAAGCGTAGCGACATCATGGCCGATGGCCCGTCCACCGACATGGGTGAACTGGCACTGGGTCAGAACATGCGCATCGCGTTCATGGCCTGGAACGGTTTCAACTTCGAAGACTCCATCTGTCTGTCGGAGCGCGTCGTTCAGGAAGACCGTTTCACCACGATCCACATCCAGGAACTGACCTGTGTGGCCCGTGACACCAAGCTTGGCCCAGAGGAAATCACCGCAGACATCCCGAACGTGGGTGAAGCTGCGCTGAACAAGCTGGACGAAGCCGGTATCGTCTACGTAGGTGCTGAAGTCGGCGCTGGCGACATTCTGGTGGGTAAGGTCACTCCGAAAGGCGAGACCCAGCTGACTCCAGAAGAGAAGCTGCTGCGCGCGATCTTCGGTGAGAAAGCCAGCGACGTTAAAGACACCTCCCTGCGCGTGCCAACCGGCACCAAAGGTACTGTCATTGACGTTCAGGTCTTCACCCGTGACGGCGTCGAGCGCGACAGCCGCGCCCTGGCCATCGAGAAGATGCAGCTGGACGAGATCCGCAAGGACCTCAACGAAGAGTTCCGCATCGTCGAAGGCGCGACCTTCGAGCGTCTGCGTTCCGCCCTGAACGGCCAAGTGGTCGACGGTGGTGCGGGCCTGAAGAAAGGCACCGTGATCAGCGACGAAGTACTGGACGGTCTGGAGCACGGCCAGTGGTTCAAACTGCGCATGGCCGAAGACGCGCTGAACGAACAGCTGGAAAAGGCTCAAGCCTACATCGTCGATCGCCGTCGTCTGCTGGACGACAAGTTCGAAGACAAGAAGCGCAAGCTGCAGCAGGGCGATGACCTGGCACCGGGCGTACTGAAGATCGTCAAGGTCTACCTGGCTATCCGCCGCCGCATTCAGCCGGGCGACAAGATGGCCGGCCGTCACGGTAACAAAGGTGTGGTCTCGGTGATCATGCCGGTCGAAGACATGCCGCACGACGCCAACGGTACTCCGGTCGATGTCGTACTGAACCCGCTGGGCGTACCTTCGCGTATGAACGTTGGTCAGATCCTTGAAACCCACCTGGGCCTCGCGGCCAAAGGTCTGGGCGAGAAGATCGACCGGATGATCGAAGAGCAGCGCAAAGCCGCTGAGCTGCGTGGCTTCCTGACCGAGATCTACAACGAGATCGGCGGTCGCCAGGAAAGCCTGGAAGAGTTCACCGACGCAGAGATCCTCGCTCTGGCGCACAACCTGAAGAAGGGCGTGCCGATGGCTACCCCGGTCTTCGACGGTGCCAAGGAAAGCGAGATCAAGGCCATGCTGAAACTGGCAGACATGCCAGAAAGCGGCCAGATGGTGCTGTTCGACGGCCGTACCGGCAACAAGTTCGAGCGTCCTGTGACCGTTGGTTACATGTACATGCTCAAGCTGAACCACTTGGTGGACGACAAGATGCACGCGCGTTCCACTGGTTCCTATAGCCTGGTTACCCAGCAGCCGCTGGGTGGTAAGGCGCAGTTCGGTGGTCAGCGTTTCGGGGAGATGGAGGTGTGGGCGCTGGAAGCATACGGCGCGGCATACACCCTGCAAGAAATGCTCACAGTGAAGTCGGACGACGTGAACGGCCGTACCAAGATGTACAAAAACATCGTGGATGGCGATCACCGTATGGAGCCGGGCATGCCCGAGTCCTTCAACGTGTTGATCAAAGAGATCCGTTCGCTCGGTATCGATATCGATCTGGAAACCGAATAACACGTGACGCGAAGGGGGGCGGGGCTGTAATAGCCCGCTCCCTGCTCCGCCAGGAGGAAAGGCCTTGAAAGACCTACTGAATTTGCTGAAAAACCAGGGTCAAGTCGAAGAGTTCGACGCCATCCGTATCGGTCTGGCGTCACCTGAGATGATCCGTTCGTGGTCGTTCGGTGAAGTTAAAAAGCCGGAAACCATCAACTACCGTACGTTCAAGCCTGAGCGTGACGGCCTGTTCTGCGCCAAGATCTTTGGCCCAGTCAAGGACTACGAGTGCCTGTGCGGTAAGTACAAGCGCCTGAAACACCGCGGTGTGATCTGCGAGAAGTGCGGCGTCGAAGTCGCGCTGGCCAAGGTTCGTCGTGAGCGCATGGCGCACATCGAACTGGCTTCGCCGGTCGCCCACATCTGGTTCCTGAAGTCGCTGCCGTCCCGTATCGGCTTGCTGATGGACATGACCCTGCGTGATATCGAGCGTGTTCTCTACTTCGAGAGCTACGTCGTTATCGATCCAGGCATGACCACCCTCGAGAAGGGTCAGCTGCTCAACGACGAGCAGTACTTCGAAGCGCTGGAAGAGTTCGGTGACGACTTCGACGCCCGCATGGGTGCCGAGGCTGTCCGTGAGCTGCTGCACGCTATCGACCTGGAGCACGAGATCGGTCGCCTGCGCGAAGAGATTCCGCAGACCAACTCGGAAACCAAGATCAAGAAGCTGTCCAAGCGCCTGAAGCTGATGGAAGCTTTCCAGGGCTCGGGCAACCTGCCTGAGTGGATGGTCCTGACCGTTCTGCCAGTACTGCCGCCGGACCTGCGTCCGCTGGTGCCGCTGGATGGCGGCCGCTTCGCGACCTCCGACCTGAACGACCTGTATCGTCGGGTGATCAACCGTAACAACCGTCTCAAGCGCCTGCTCGATCTGTCGGCGCCGGACATCATTGTGCGCAACGAAAAGCGCATGCTGCAGGAAGCGGTCGACGCCCTGCTCGACAACGGCCGTCGCGGTCGCGCCATCACTGGCTCGAACAAGCGTCCGCTGAAGTCCCTGGCTGACATGATCAAAGGTAAGCAAGGTCGTTTCCGTCAGAACTTGCTCGGTAAGCGCGTGGACTACTCCGGTCGTTCGGTAATTACCGTAGGCCCGACCCTGCGTCTGCACCAGTGCGGTCTGCCGAAGAAGATGGCCCTCGAGCTGTTCAAGCCGTTCATTTTCGGCAAGCTGGAAATGCGTGGTCTGGCGACCACCATCAAGGCTGCCAAGAAGATGGTCGAGCGCGAGCTGCCAGAGGTGTGGGACGTTCTCGCCGAAGTGATTCGCGAACACCCCGTACTGCTCAACCGTGCACCGACCCTTCACCGTCTGGGTATCCAGGCCTTTGAACCGGTACTGATCGAAGGTAAGGCTATCCAGCTGCACCCGCTGGTCTGTGCTGCGTACAACGCCGACTTCGACGGTGACCAAATGGCCGTTCACGTGCCGCTGACGCTGGAAGCCCAGCTCGAAGCGCGCGCGCTGATGATGTCGACCAACAACATCCTGTCGCCAGCCAACGGTGAGCCAATCATCGTTCCGTCGCAGGACGTTGTACTGGGTCTGTACTACATGACCCGTGAAGCCATCAACGCCAAGGGCGAAGGTCGCGTGTTCGCTGACCTGCAGGAAGTCGACCGGGTATTCCGCGCCGGCGAAGCTGCCCTGCACGCGAAGATCAAGGTTCGTATCAACGAAACCGTGAACGATCGTGATGGCGGCAGCGTCAAGAACACCCGTATCGTCGACACCACTGTCGGCCGTGCGCTGCTGTTCCAGGTTGTGCCACCAGGTCTGTCGTACGACGTGGTCAACCAGCCGATGAAGAAGAAGGCGATCTCCAAGCTGATCAACCAGTGCTACCGCGTGGTTGGTCTGAAAGAGACCGTGATCTTCGCTGACCAGCTGATGTACACCGGCTTTGCCTATTCGACCATTTCCGGCGTTTCGATCGGTGTTAACGACTTCGTTATCCCGGACGAGAAAGCCCGCATCATCGGTGCTGCCACCGACGAAGTGAAGGAAATCGAGAGCCAGTACGCCTCTGGCCTGGTAACCCAGGGCGAGAAGTACAACAAGGTCATCGACTTGTGGTCCAAGGCGAACGACGAAGTATCCAAGGCGATGATGGCCAACCTCTCGAAAGAGAAAGTCATCGACCGCAATGGCGACGAAGTCGACCAAGAGTCCTTCAACTCGATGTACATGATGGCTGACTCCGGTGCCCGGGGTTCGGCAGCTCAGATTCGTCAGTTGGCCGGTATGCGTGGCCTGATGGCCAAGCCGGACGGCTCGATCATCGAGACGCCGATCACCGCGAACTTCCGTGAAGGTTTGAGCGTACTTCAGTACTTCATCTCGACTCACGGTGCTCGTAAGGGTCTGGCGGATACCGCACTGAAGACCGCGAACTCGGGTTACCTGACTCGTCGTCTGGTCGACGTTGCGCAAGATCTGGTAGTGACCGAGATCGACTGCGGCACCGATCATGGCCTGCTGATGACTCCGCACATCGAAGGCGGCGACGTGGTCGAGCCGCTGGGTGAGCGCGTACTGGGTCGAGTGATCGCCCGTGACGTATTCAAGCCTGGCACCGAAGACGTCATCGTTCCGGCCGGTACCCTGGTCGACGAGAAGTGGGTTGAGTTCATCGAGCTGAACAGCATCGACGAAGTTATCGTGCGTTCGCCGATCAGCTGCGAAACTCGCTTCGGCATCTGCGCCAAGTGCTACGGTCGTGACCTGGCTCGCGGTCATCAGGTGAACATCGGTGAAGCGGTCGGCGTTATCGCTGCCCAGTCCATCGGTGAGCCGGGTACCCAGCTGACCATGCGTACGTTCCACATCGGTGGTGCTGCAAGCCGGACCTCGGCTGCCGACAGCGTCCAGGTGAAGAACGGCGGTATGGTGCGTCTGCATAACCTGAAGCAGGTTGAGCGTGCTGACGGCAACCTGGTTGCTGTATCGCGTTCCGGCGAGTTGGCCATTGCCGACGAATTCGGTCGTGAGCGTGAGCGCTACAAGCTGCCTTACGGTGCGGTGATTTCGGTCAAGGAAGGTGACAAGGTCGAAGCTGGCGCAATCGTCGCCAAGTGGGACCCGCACACCCACCCGATCGTTACCGAGCTGAAAGGTACCGTGACCTTCGTGGGCATGGAAGAAAACATCACCATCAAGCGTCAGACTGACGAGTTGACTGGTTTGACCAACATTGAAGTCCTGGACGTCAAGGATCGCCCTGCCGCTGGCAAGGAAATCCGTCCGGCAATCAAGATGGTCGACGCCAATGGCAAGGATCTGATGCTGCCAGGTACCGACGTACCTGCTCAGTACTTCCTGCCAGCCAACGCCTTGGTAGGTGTGGCCGACGGTGCACAGATCGGTGTTGGTGACGTTATCGCGCGTATCCCGCAAGAAACGTCGAAGACCCGTGACATCACCGGTGGTCTGCCGCGCGTTGCCGACCTGTTCGAAGCCCGTCGTCCGAAGGAAGCTTCGATTCTGGCGGAAGTCAGCGGCACCATCGCATTCGGTAAAGAGACCAAAGGCAAGCGCCGTCTGGTCATTACCCCGACCGATGGCAGCGATCCGTACGAAGAGCTGATTCCGAAGTGGCGCCACCTGAACGTCTTCGAAGGCGAACAGGTAAACCGCGGCGAAGTTATCTCCGACGGTCCAAGCGATCCGCACGACATCCTGCGTCTGCTGGGTGTCAGCGCGCTGGCCAAGTACATCGTCAACGAGATCCAGGACGTTTACCGCCTGCAAGGCGTTAAGATCAACGATAAGCACATCGAGACCATCCTGCGTCAGATGCTGCGTAAAGTTGAGATCGCCGAATCGGGTGACTCCAGCTTCATCAAGGGCGACCAGATGGAACTGACTCAGGTGCTGGTCGAGAACGAGCGTCTCGCTGCCGAAGACAAGTTCGTCTCGAAGTTCACCCGCGTGCTGCTGGGTATCACCAAGGCGTCGTTGTCGACCGAATCGTTCATCTCGGCGGCTTCCTTCCAGGAAACCACTCGAGTCCTGACCGAGGCGGCGGTAACCGGCAAGCGCGACTACCTGCGCGGCCTGAAAGAGAACGTGGTCGTGGGTCGTCTGATCCCGGCTGGTACTGGTCTGGCCTACCACAGCGAGCGTAAGCGTCGCCGTGATGCCGACAAGCCGCTGCGCGTAAGTGCCAGTGAGGTGGAAGCCGCACTGACCGAAGCGCTGAATTCCAGCGGTAACTAAGTACAGGGTGGGGCCCCGGCCCCTCTCCGTGGTGACCGGTGACATGCAATGTTACCGATCACCGGGCGGGGAGGGCCGGGGCCTCGTCTTGACTGGGTGCAAGAACCTCTTTAGACTTTTGTACCCTTAAATTTGGTGAGGCTCCGTCTCGCCAATTTTTGGCTTTCTTGCAAGACAATAGCGTCGCAAGACAATCAGTGGAGCTAGTAGATGGCAACTATCAACCAGCTGGTACGTCAGCCGCGTAAGCGTACCGTCGAGAAATCCGACGTACCTGCGCTGCAGAACTGCCCGCAACGTCGTGGCGTGTGCACCCGTGTGTACACCACCACGCCGAAAAAACCTAACTCGGCACTGCGTAAAGTATGCCGTGTGCGTCTGACCAACGGTTTCGAGGTTTCCTCGTACATCGGCGGTGAAGGCCACAACCTGCAAGAGCACAGCGTCGTCCTGATTCGCGGCGGCCGTGTAAAAGACTTGCCAGGTGTTCGTTACCACACCGTTCGCGGCTCTCTGGATACTTCCGGCGTTAAAGGCCGTAACCAGGGTCGTTCGAAGTACGGTACCAAGCGTCCGAAGTAATCGGCCGTTTGCAGACAATCAATTTTTTCAGTCGATAAGAGTAAGGTCGGGCAGGGGTCGAAGACCCACGTCCCGGGCTAACCTGAAGACCGTTTGAGGGCTTATCATGCCAAGACGTCGTGTAGCAGCAAAACGTGAGATTCTGGACGATCCAAAATACGGATCCCAGATCCTCGCCAAGTTCATGAACCACGTGATGGAAAGCGGCAAGAAGGCCGTTGCCGAGCGTATCGTTTACGGTGCGCTGGACAAGGTCAAAGAACGCAAGAACAGCGATCCCCTGGAAATCTTCGAGAAAGCTCTCGACGCCATCGCTCCGCTGGTCGAAGTAAAGTCCCGCCGTGTTGGCGGTGCCACTTACCAGGTCCCGGTCGAAGTTCGCCCATCCCGTCGTAACGCGCTGGCAATGCGCTGGCTTGTAGACTACGCCCGCAAGCGCGGCGAGAAGTCCATGGCCCTGCGTTTGGCTGGTGAGCTGCTGGATGCTGCTGAAGGCAAAGGTGCTGCAGTCAAGAAGCGTGAAGACGTGCACCGTATGGCTGAAGCCAACAAGGCATTCTCGCACTACCGCTTCTAATTCAAGCATCAATCTATTCGCGAGGGCTTTATGGCTCGTACTACAGCAATCAACCGCTACCGTAACATTGGTATTTGCGCGCACGTTGACGCGGGCAAAACTACCACTACCGAGCGGATCCTGTTTTACACAGGTCTGAGCCACAAAATGGGCGAGGTGCATGACGGCGCCGCGACCACCGACTGGATGGTGCAGGAGCAGGAGCGGGGTATCACCATTACCTCCGCTGCCGTTACCACCTTCTGGAAAGGTTCTGTTGGTCAGTATGACAACTACCGTGTAAACGTTATCGATACCCCCGGCCACGTTGACTTCACCATTGAAGTTGAGCGTTCGCTGCGCGTACTCGACGGCGCGGTCGTTGTGTTCTGCGGTACCTCCGGCGTTGAGCCTCAGTCTGAAACCGTATGGCGTCAGGCCAACAAGTACGGCGTTCCACGTGTTGTCTACGTGAACAAGATGGACCGTGCCGGTGCAAACTTCCTGCGCGTCGTAGGTCAGATCAAGAACCGTCTGGGTCACACCCCGGTTCCTGTTCAGCTGGCCATCGGTTCGGAAGATAACTTCCAGGGTCAGGTTGACCTGATCAAAATGAAGGCTATCTACTGGAACGACGACGACAAAGGCACCACTTATCGCGAGGAAGAAATTCCTGCCGATATGCTGGAGCTGGCTGAAGAGTGGCGCGCCAACATGGTTGAGGCTGCCGCCGAGTCCAGCGAAGAGCTGATGAACAAGTACCTGGAAGGCGAAGAGCTGACCGTCGAAGAGATCAAAGCCGGTCTGCGCGCGCGCACCCTGGCCAGCGAAATCGTACCGGCTGTCTGCGGTTCGTCGTTCAAGAACAAGGGTGTTCCCCTGGTTCTCGATGCCGTCATCGACTACCTGCCTGCTCCGACCGAGATCCCTGCAATCCAGGGTATCAACCCGGACGACAAGGAGCTGGACAAAGAAGATCCGGCTGTTCGTAAAGACGTGCGTCACGCCGACGACGACGAGCCGTTCTCGGCTCTGGCGTTCAAGATCGCGACTGACCCGTTCGTAGGTACTCTGACCTTCGTTCGCGTCTACTCGGGCGTTCTGACCTCCGGTGACTCCGTCATCAACTCGGTCAAAGGCAAGAAAGAGCGCGTTGGTCGTATGGTGCAGATGCACGCCAACCAGCGTGAAGAAATCAAGGAAGTGCGCGCTGGCGACATCGCTGCACTGATCGGTATGAAAGACGTGACCACAGGCGAAACCCTGTGCAACGCCGACAAGCCAATCATCCTTGAGCGTATGGACTTCCCTGAGCCGGTTATTTCGCTCTCCGTAGAGCCGAAAACCAAGGCTGACCAGGAGAAGATGGGTATCGCACTGGGCAAGCTGGCCCAGGAAGACCCGTCGTTCCGCGTCAAGACCGACGAAGAGACTGGCCAGACCATCATCTCGGGTATGGGTGAGCTGCACCTGGACATCCTCGTTGACCGCATGAAGCGCGAGTTCAACGTCGAGGCCAACATCGGTAAGCCGCAGGTTTCGTACCGCGAGAAGATCACCAAGTCCAACGTCGAGATCGAAGGCAAGTTCGTTCGTCAGTCGGGCGGTCGTGGTCAGTTCGGTCACTGCTGGATCCGTTTCTCGGAGCCGGACGTGGACGAGAAGGGCAACATCACCGAAGGTCTGGTGTTCTCCAACGAAGTCGTTGGTGGTGTGATTCCTAAGGAATTCATCGCCCCGATCCAGAAGGGTATCGAAGAGCAGATGAAGAACGGCGTTGTTGCCGGCTATCCTCTGATCGGCCTCAAGGCCGCGGTATTCGATGGTTCGTATCACGACGTCGACTCCAACGAAATGGCTTTCAAAATCGCCGCTTCGATGGCGACCAAGCAGCTGGCCACCAAGGGCGGCGGCGTGGTTCTCGAGCCGATCATGAAGGTTGAAGTTGTAACCCCGGAAGACTACCTGGGTGACGTGATGGGTGACCTGAACCGTCGTCGTGGTCTGGTCCAGGGTATGGATGAGTCGGTCTCTGGCCGTGTCGTCCGCGCTGAAGTACCGCTCGGGGAAATGTTCGGTTACGCGACCGACGTTCGTTCCATGTCTCAGGGTCGCGCGAGCTACTCCATGGAATTCTCCAAATACTCCGAAGCTCCGTCGAACATCGTCGAAGCTCTCGTTAAAAAACAAGGCTGATTCAGCCCCTTTAGGCTAGGAGTTCACTGTCGTGGCTAAAGAAAAATTTGATCGTTCCCTTCCGCACGTTAACGTTGGCACCATCGGCCACGTTGACCACGGTAAAACCACTCTGACCGCAGCTCTGACTCGCGTCTGCTCCGAAGTTTTCGGTTCGGCAGTCGTTGAGTTCGACAAGATCGACTCGGCTCCGGAAGAGAAAGCGCGCGGTATCACCATCAACACCGCTCACGTCGAGTACAACTCGAACATTCGTCACTACGCTCACGTCGACTGCCCAGGTCACGCTGACTACGTGAAGAACATGATCACCGGTGCTGCCCAGATGGACGGCGCGATCCTGGTTTGCTCGGCCGCTGATGGTCCGATGCCACAAACCCGTGAGCACATCCTGCTGTCCCGTCAGGTTGGCGTTCCGTACATCGTGGTCTTCCTGAACAAGGCTGACCTGGTAGACGACGCTGAGCTGCTGGAACTGGTCGAGATGGAAGTTCGCGACCTGCTGTCCACCTACGACTTCCCAGGCGACGACACCCCGATCATCATCGGTTCGGCTCGTATGGCGCTGGAAGGCAAAGACGACAACGAAATGGGCACCACCGCTGTCAAGCGTCTGGTTGAAACTCTGGACAGCTACATCCCAGAGCCAGAGCGTGCTATCGACAAGCCGTTCCTGATGCCAATCGAAGACGTATTCTCGATCTCGGGTCGTGGTACCGTTGTTACCGGTCGTATCGAGCGTGGTATCGTCCGCGTTCAAGACGCCCTGGAAATCGTTGGTCTGCGTGACACCACCACCACCACCTGCACCGGTGTTGAGATGTTCCGCAAGCTGCTGGACGAAGGCCGTGCTGGCGAGAACTGCGGCGTTCTGCTGCGTGGTACCAAGCGTGACGACGTTGAGCGTGGCCAGGTTCTGGTCAAGCCAGGTTCGGTCAAGCCGCACACCAAGTTCACCGCAGAAGTCTACGTTCTGTCGAAAGAAGAAGGCGGTCGTCACACTCCGTTCTTCAAAGGCTACCGTCCTCAGTTCTACTTCCGTACCACTGACGTGACCGGTAACTGCGAGCTGCCGGAAGGCGTTGAAATGGTAATGCCAGGTGACAACATTCAGATGACTGTTACCCTGATCAAGACCATCGCAATGGAAGACGGTCTGCGCTTCGCTATCCGTGAAGGCGGTCGTACCGTCGGCGCCGGCGTCGTAGCCAAAATCATCGAGTAATCACTCGATCGGTTGAAAAAACCCCCGCTCAGCGGGGGTTTTTTTTATTGGGTTGACACTAAATTAGGGCGTCTATAGAATCACGCCTCCTTTTAGCGGGCGTAGTGCGTCCGTTGGGAACAGCCTGGAGTCTGAAATCCAATGCAAAATCAGCAAATCCGAATCAGGTTGAAGGCTTTCGACCATCGCCTGATCGACCAATCCACCCAGGAAATCGTGGAAACCGCGAAACGTACTGGTGCACAAGTGCGTGGTCCAATTCCACTGCCTACCCGCAAAGAGCGGTTCACCGTTCTGGTCTCCCCGCACGTCAACAAAGACGCGCGTGACCAGTACGAGATCCGTACTCATAAGCGCGTTCTGGACATCGTCCAGCCAACGGATAAAACCGTTGATGCGCTGATGAAGCTCGATCTCGCGGCAGGCGTGGAAGTGCAGATCAGCCTCGGCTAAGACTTCGGTCTGGTCGTGTAACGCTCTGAAATGGGCGGCCATAGCGGGTGAAAGCCCCGTACACTCATGAGGTTTACAACATGACTATTGGTGTAGTCGGTCGTAAATGCGGTATGACCCGTATTTTCACCGAAGAAGGTGTCTCCATTCCGGTCACGGTCATTGAGATCGAGCCGAATCGCGTCACCCAGTTCAAAACCGAAGAAACCGATGGCTACCGTGCAGTGCAAGTCACTGTCGGCGAGCGTCGTGCTTCGCGTGTGACTGCTGCTCAAGCGGGTCACTTCGCTAAAGCGAACGTTGCCGCTGGTCGCGGTGTTTGGGAGTTCCGTCTTGAAGAAGGCGATTTCCAGGCTGGCGATCTGATCAAAGCTGAACTCTTCACTGCAGGCCAGCTGGTAGACGTAACCGGTCAGTCCAAAGGTAAAGGCTTCGCCGGTACCATCAAGCGCTGGAATTTCCGTGGTCAAGATAACACCCACGGTAACTCCGTATCGCACCGTGTTCCGGGTTCCATCGGCCAGTGCCAGACTCCTGGTCGTGTGTTCAAGGGCAAGAAAATGTCCGGTCACATGGGCGCCGAGCGCGTTACTGTGCAGTCCCTGGAAGTAGTTCGCGTAGACGCTGAACGCAACCTGCTGCTGATCAAGGGTGCCGTTCCTGGCGCTACTGGCGGCGACGTGGTTGTACGTCCAGCTGTCAAGGCTCGCGGTTAAGGGGAAACTGACATGCAACTTAATGTAAATGACGCTCAGGCGATCGAAGTTTCCGAACTGACTTTCGGTGGCGAATTCAACGAGACGCTGGTACACCAAGCAGTCGTGGCCTACATGGCCGGCGGCCGTCAGGGCACCAAGCAGCAGAAGACCCGTTCCGACGTGGCTGGTGGCGGTAAGCGCCCATGGCGTCAGAAGGGTACTGGCCGTGCTCGTGCTGGTACTACTCGTGGTCCAATCTGGCGTGGCGGTGGTGTTACCTTCGCAGCTCGTCCTCAAGATCACTCGCAGAAGCTCAACAAGAAGATGTACCGCGCAGCAATGCGTTCCATCCTCGCTGAGCTGGTGCGTAGCGACCGTCTGGTCGTGGTTCAGGACTTCGCTGTCGAAGCTCCAAAAACCAAAGACCTGCTGAACAAGCTGAACGGCATGGGTCTGAGCGATGTACTGATCGTTTCGGACGCTGTTGATCAGAACCTGTACCTGGCTGCACGTAACCTGCCGCACGTCGACGTACGTGACGTTCAAGGTTCCGATCCGGTCAGTCTGATCGCATACGAGAAAGTGTTGATCACTGTCTCGGCCGTGAAGAAATTCGAGGAGCTGCTGGGATGAACCAGGAACGCGTATTTAAAGTCCTCCTTGGCCCGCACGTTTCCGAGAAGGCTACCGTTCTGGCTGAGAAGAAAGGCCAGTTCGTATTCAAGGTTGCTACTGACGCAACCAAGCTGGAAATCAAGAAAGCTGTCGAAGGCCTGTTCGGCGTAAAAGTCGAAAACGTGTCGACTGTTAACGTTCTGGGTAAAACCAAGCGTACCGCACGTGGTCTGGGCAAGCGCAATGACTGGAAGAAGGCGATCGTCTCCCTTCAGCCAGGCCAAGATCTCGATTTCAGCAGCAGTGCTGAGTAAGGAAGGGGTGCATCATGGCAATCGTTAAATGCAAACCGACTTCCCCTGGCCGCCGTTTCGTGGTCAAGGTGGTCAACAAGGAGCTGCACAAAGGCGCTCCTCACGCACCGCTGCTCGAGAAGAAATCGAAGTCTGGTGGTCGTAACAACAATGGCCGCATTACCACTCGTCACGTTGGTGGTGGTCATAAGCAGCATTACCGTCTGGTCGACTTCCGTCGCAACGACAAAGATGGCATTCCAGCCACTGTCGAGCGTATCGAATACGATCCAAACCGTACTGCTCACATCGCCCTGCTGTGCTACGCAGACGGTGAGCGTCGCTACATCATCGCCCCTAAAGGCGTGAGCGCTGGCGACCAGCTGATCGCAGGTGCCCTGGCCCCAATCAAGGCCGGTAACTCCCTGCAGCTGCGCAACATCCCAGTAGGTAGCACCATTCACGGCATCGAACTGAAGCCGGGTAAAGGTGCACAGATCGCTCGTTCCGCTGGTGCTTCGGCTCAGCTGATCGCTCGCGAAGGTGTCTACGTGACCCTGCGTCTGCGCTCTGGTGAAATGCGTAAAGTCCTGGCTGAGTGCCGTGCGACCCTGGGCGAAGTCTCGAACTCCGAGCACAGCCTGCGTTCGCTGGGTAAAGCTGGTGCCAAACGCTGGCGTGGCGTTCGCCCAACCGTTCGTGGTGTTGCCATGAACCCGGTTGACCACCCGCATGGTGGTGGTGAAGGTCGTACCTCCGGTGGTCGTCATCCGGTATCGCCATGGGGCTTCCCAACCAAGGGTGCGAAGACTCGTGGTAATAAGCGTACCGACAACATGATCGTCCGTCGTCGCAAGTAAATAGAGGGATACGACAGTGCCACGTTCTCTGAAAAAAGGTCCTTTTATCGATCTTCACCTACTGAAGAAGATCGAAGTGGCGACGGAGAAGAACGATCGCAAGCCAGTTAAAACCTGGTCGCGCCGTTCGATGATCCTGCCACAAATGGTCGGTCTGACCATCGCGGTACACAACGGTCGTCAACATGTCCCAGTTCTCGTGAACGAAGACATGGTCGGCCACAAACTGGGCGAGTTCGCCGGTACCCGCACCTATCGCGGGCACGTGGCTGACAAGAAAGCCAAGCGTTAAGGGGTTAGGAAATGGAAGTAGCCGCTAAGTTGTCGGGCGCTCGAATCTCCGCCCAGAAAGCCCGCTTGGTCGCCGACCAGATCCGCGGGAAGAAGGTGGGCGAAGCGCTCAACCTGTTGGCCTTCAGCAGCAAAAAAGCCGCTGAAATCATGAAGAAAGTCCTCGAGTCGGCCGTTGCCAACGCCGAACACAACGAAGGCGCAGACGTTGATGACCTGAAGGTCTCCACCGTCTTCGTCAACGAAGGGCGTTCGCTGAAGCGCATCATGCCGCGTGCCAAAGGCCGCGCTGATCGCATCGTCAAGCGGTCTTGCCATATCACTGTCAAGGTTGCGGACAAGTAACGGAGTCGATCAGATGGGTCAGAAAGTACATCCCACTGGCATTCGCCTGGGAATCGTCAAGGAGCACACCTCCGTCTGGTACGCAGACGGTGCTACTTACGCAGATTACCTGTTGAAGGATCTGAAAACGCGTGAGTACCTCCAAGACAAACTAAAAAGCGCGTCCGTAAGCCGTATCGATATTCATCGTCCGGCTCAAACTGCACGCATCACCATCCACACCGCTCGTCCAGGTATCGTTATCGGGAAGAAAGGTGAGGACGTTGAGAAGCTGCGTCAGGACCTGACCAAGCAGATGGGTGTGCCTGTGCACATCAACATCGAAGAGATCCGCAAGCCGGAACTCGACGCTATGCTGGTTGCGCAAAGCGTAGCTCAGCAGCTGGAACGCCGCGTAATGTTCCGTCGCGCCATGAAGCGCGCCGTACAGAACGCCATGCGTATTGGTGCCAAGGGCATCAAGATCCAGGTGAGCGGTCGTCTCGGCGGCGCTGAGATTGCTCGTACCGAGTGGTATCGCGAAGGTCGTGTGCCTCTGCACACCCTGCGTGCCGATATCGACTACAACACCTACGAAGCTCACACCACTTACGGTGTGATCGGTGTGAAGGTTTGGATCTTCAAAGGCGAAGTAATTGGTGGTCGCCAAGAAGAGCTGAAGCCTCAAGCACCAGCGCCTCGTAAAAAAGCTGCTAAGTAAGGGGTACGCCAAATGTTGCAACCAAAGCGTACAAAATTCCGCAAGCAGATGACCGGCCACAACCGTGGTCTGGCACTGCGCGGTAGCAAGGTCAGCTTCGGCGAGTTCGCCCTGAAAGCTGTCGCCCGCGGTCGCCTCACCGCTCGCCAGATCGAGTCGGCACGTCGTGCCCTGACCCGTCACGTAAAACGTGGCGGTAAGATCTGGATCCGTGTGTTCCCGGACAAGCCGGTCACCAAGAAGCCTCTCGAAGTGCGGATGGGTAAAGGTAAGGGTTCCGTGGAATACTGGGTTGCCCAGATCCAGCCAGGCAAAGTCCTGTACGAGATCGAGGGTGTTTCTG
Organism: Pseudomonas sp. Je.1.5.c; assembly: GCF_051129895.1. NCBI lineage: Bacteria > Pseudomonadati > Pseudomonadota > Gammaproteobacteria > Pseudomonadales > Pseudomonadaceae > Pseudomonas > Pseudomonas sp. Je.1.5.c. The sequence continues at coordinate 62,417 of NZ_JBCPSP010000024.1, read as the reverse complement.
AAGAGCTGGCGCGCGAAGCTTTCGCCCTGGCTGCTGCAAAGCTGCCTCTCGCCACCTCCTTTGTTAAGCGGACGGTGATGTGATGAAAGCGAATGAACTTCGTGAAAAATCGGCACAGCAGCTGAACGAGCAACTGCTCGGCCTGCTGCGCGACCAGTTCAATCTGCGTATGCAGAAAGCAACTGGCCAGTTGGGGCAGTCGCACCTGCTCTCGCAAGTTAAGCGTGACATCGCTCGCGTGAAAACTGTGCTCAACCAGCAGGCAGGTAAGTGATCATGGCTGAAGCTGAAAAAACCGTCCGTACGCTGACTGGCCGTGTCGTCAGCGACAAAATGGACAAGACCATCACCGTTCTGATCGAGCGTCGCGTAAAGCACCCGATCTACGGTAAATACGTTAAGCGTTCGACTAAGCTGCACGCGCACGACGAAGCCAACCAGTGCAAAATCGGCGACAAGGTTTCCATTCGCGAAACCCGTCCGCTGGCCAAGACTAAGTCCTGGGCACTGGTTGAAGTCCTCGAACGCGCTGTTGAAGTCTAAGGGCTAAGGGTCGGAGAAATTTTATGATTCAGACTCAATCCATGCTCGATGTGGCCGATAACAGCGGCGCTCGTCGCGTCATGTGCATCAAGGTGCTCGGCGGTTCCCACCGTCGTTACGCCGGTATCGGTGACATCATCAAAGTAACCGTCAAGGAAGCAATTCCGCGCGGTAAGGTCAAAAAAGGCCAGGTGATGACCGCTGTTGTCGTCCGTACCCGTCACGGTGTACGTCGCGCTGACGGTTCCATCATTCGTTTCGACGGCAACGCTGCTGTTCTGCTGAACACCAAGCAAGAGCCGATCGGCACTCGCATCTTCGGGCCAGTGACCCGTGAACTTCGTACTGAGAAGTTCATGAAGATCGTCTCGCTCGCCCCTGAAGTGCTCTAAGGAGATCCGACATGCAAAAGATTCGTCGTGACGACGAGATCATCGTGATCGCCGGCAAAGACAAAGGTAAGCGCGGTAAGGTGCTGAAGGTTCTCGCTGATGACCGTCTGGTCATCGGTGGCGTGAACCTGGTCAAGCGTCATACCAAGCCTAACCCGATGGCGGGCGTACAGGGCGGTATCGTCGAGAAAGAAGCGCCTCTGCACGCTTCCAACGTTGCCATTTTCAATGGTGAAACCAACAAGGCTGACCGCGTTGGCTTCAAGGTTGAAGACGGCAAGAAAATTCGTGTCTTCAAGTCGACCCAGAAAGCGGTTGATGCTTGAACACTGCTAGGTAGAAGACAATGGCACGACTCAAAGAGATTTACCGGAACGAAATCGCTCCCAAGCTTAAGGAAGAACTTAAGCTCGCGAACGTGATGGAAGTTCCTCGCGTAACCAAGATCACCCTGAACATGGGTCTGGGCGAAGCGGTCGGTGACAAGAAAGTCATCGAAAACGCCGTTGCCGACCTGGAAAAGATCACCGGCCAAAAAGCCGTTGTGACTTTCGCTCGCAAGTCGATTGCGGGTTTCAAGGTTCGTGAAGGTTGGCCGATCGGCGTTAAAGTTACTCTGCGCCGTGACCGTATGTACGAGTTCCTGGACCGCCTGCTGGCGATCTCCCTGCCTCGGGTTCGCGACTTCCGCGGCCTGAATGCCAAGTCCTTCGATGGTCGTGGCAACTACAGCATGGGCGTGAAAGAGCAGATCATTTTCCCGGAAATCGACTACGACAAGATCGATGCTCTGCGCGGTCTGGACATTACCCTGACCACCACTGCTCGTTCGGATGACGAAGGTCGCGCCCTGCTGCGTGCTTTCAAATTCCCGTTCCGCAACTGATTGGAGTAGGAAAATGGCCAAGAAGAGCATGAAAAACCGCGAGCTGAAGCGTCAGCTCACGGTAGCCAAGTACGCCAAAAAGCGTGCTGAGCTGAAAGCGACCATCGTCAACCTGAACGCTTCGCCTGAAGAGCGTTTCGCCGCCGTCGTTGCACTGCAGAAGCAGCCGCGCGACGCCAGCGCCGCTCGTCTGCGCAACCGTTGCCGCCTGACCGGCCGTCCTCACGGTGTATACCGTAAGTTCGGTCTGGGCCGTAACATGCTGCGCCAGGCTGCAATGCGCGGTGATGTTCCAGGTCTGGTCAAGGCCAGCTGGTAATCACGGTTGGTGTGATCCCGGCGCAAGGGGAGCAATCTTCCGACCGCCGGTGACATCGCAACGAAACAAGCCCCTATATGGGGCTTGTTTCGTTTCTGGCTTGTGTCTAGAATGACCGGCTCACCTGAGCCTGGGTTTTTTGACCTGTCCGCTCAGGTGGTTGTGATAGCCGCAAGGCTAATAATTCTTGTATCAGGAGCATCTAGCCCATGAGTATGCAGGACCCGTTAGCGGACATGCTAACTCGCATCCGTAATGCCCAGATGGCTGAAAAGTCCGTCGTAAGCATGCCTTCTTCGACTCTGAAGGTAGCGGTTGCCAAAGTTCTGAAGGACGAAGGTTACATCGCTGGCTATCAGGTAAGCAGCGAAGTCAAACCCTCCCTGTCGATCGAGCTGAAGTACTTCGAAGGCCGTCCGGTCATCGAAGAGCTGAAGCGCGCTAGCCGTCCTGGCCTGCGTCAGTACAAGGCCGTTACAGATCTGCCGAAAGTTCGTGGCGGTCTGGGCGTGTCTATCGTCTCCACCAACAAAGGTGTGATGACTGATCGTGCTGCACGTGCTGCCGGTGTTGGTGGCGAAGTTCTGTGCACAGTGTTCTAAGGGGGGATAAGCATGTCTCGCGTCGCTAAGAACCCCGTTAAGCTGCCATCTGGCGTCGAAGTCAAATTCGCCGGTCAGCAGCTTTCGGTGAAGGGTGCCAAGGGCACTCTCGAACTGAACGTTCACTCGTCTGTTGAAGTTACCGAAGAGTCTGGTGAGCTGCGTTTTGTCGCTCGCAACGGTGACCAGCAAGCTCGCGCCATGGCCGGTACTACCCGCGCTCTGGTGAACAACATGGTCCAAGGCGTAAGCCAAGGCTTCGAGCGCAAGCTCCAGCTGGTCGGTGTTGGTTACAAGGCACAGGCTAAAGGCACCGTCCTGAACCTGGCCCTGGGCTTCTCTCACCCAGTGGACTACGAACTGCCAGCCGGTATCACCGCTGAAACGCCTAGCCAGACCGACATCCTGATCAAGGGTATCGACAAGCAGCTGGTAGGTCAGGTGGCCGCTGAAATCCGCGACTTCCGTCCGCCAGAGCCTTACAAAGGTAAAGGTGTGCGTTACGCGGACGAAGTAGTCCGTCGTAAAGAAGCCAAGAAGAAGTAGGGCCTAGCAAATGACCGACAAAAAAGTTACTCGACTGCGTCGCGCTCGCAAAGCACGCCTGAAAATGCACGAGCTCGAAGCCGTGCGTCTGTGCGTGTTCCGCTCCTCGCAGCACATTTATGCCCAGGTCATCTCGGCCGACGGCAGCAAGGTTTTGGCAAGCGCCTCGACCTTGGACAAAGAACTGCGTGATGGCGCCACCGGCAACATCGACGCGGCCACTAAGGTTGGCAAGCTGGTAGCTGAGCGTGCGAAAGCCGCCGGTGTATCTCAAGTTGCCTTTGACCGTTCCGGCTTCAAGTACCATGGCCGCGTCAAAGCGCTGGCTGATGCTGCTCGTGAAGGCGGGCTGGAGTTCTAAGTTATGGCAAATAACGATCAAAAGCGCGACGAAGGCTACATCGAGAAGCTGGTTCAAGTTAACCGCGTAGCCAAAACCGTTAAAGGCGGCCGTATCTTCACCTTCACCGCGTTGACCGTGGTTGGTGATGGCAAGGGTCGCGTTGGTTTCGGCCGTGGCAAATCGCGCGAAGTACCTGCTGCGATTCAAAAAGCCATGGAAGCTGCTCGTCGCAACATGATTCAGGTTGACCTGAAGGGCACCACCCTGCAGTACGCCACCAAGGCCGCCCACGGCGCCTCGAAGGTTTACATGCAGCCTGCCTCGGAAGGTACCGGTATCATCGCTGGCGGCGCAATGCGTGCTGTCCTGGAAGTTGCTGGTGTTCAGAACGTTCTGGCCAAGTGCTACGGTTCGACCAACCCAGTGAACGTGGTTTACGCCACCTTCAAGGGTCTGAAAGCCATGCAATCTCCTGAATCCATTGCTGCCAAGCGCGGCAAGAGCGTCGAGGAGATCTTCTGATCATGGCTACCGTTAAAGTAACGCTGATCAAAAGCACCGCCGGCCGTCTCCCTAACCACAAACTGTGCGTTAAGGGTCTGGGTCTGCGCCGCATCGGTCACACTGTAGAAGTCCAGGATACTCCCGAGAATCGCGGGATGATCAACAAGGCTTACTACATGCTGCGCGTCGAGGGTTAATCGATGAAACTCAATGATCTGAGTCCAGCGCCGGGTTCCCGTCGCGAGAAGCATCGTCCGGGTCGTGGTATCGGTAGCGGTTTGGGTAAGACTGGTGGCCGTGGTCACAAAGGTCAGACCTCCCGTTCCGGTGGCACCATCGCTCCGGGCTTCGAAGGCGGTCAACAACCGCTGCACCGTCGTCTGCCGAAGTTCGGCTTCGTTTCCCTGAAAGCCATGGACCGCGCCGAAGTGCGTCTGTCCGAGCTGGCTAAAGTGGAAGGCGACGTTGTCACCGTGCAATCCTTGAAGGATGCCAACGTGATCAACCAGAACGTACAGCGTGTGAAAATCATGCTGTCTGGCGAAGTCACTCGCGCAGTCACCATCAAGGGTATCGCAGCCACCAAAGGTGCGCGTGCGGCTATCGAAGCAGCTGGCGGCAAGTTCGAGGAATAAATGGCTAAGCAAGGTGCTCTCTCTTCGCTCGGTAAGGGCGGGATGTCGGAACTCTGGGCTCGTCTGCGCTTTCTGTTCATGGCGATCATCGTCTATCGGATAGGTGCGCACATCCCGGTGCCCGGTATTAACCCGGACCGTTTGGCGGATCTGTTTCGACAGAATGAGGGGACCATTCTTAGCTTGTTCAACATGTTTTCCGGTGGTGCGCTGGAGCGCATGAGCATCTTTGCACTGGGGATCATGCCGTACATTTCGGCATCGATCATCATGCAGCTCATGACCGCTGTCAGCCCACAGCTGGAGCAGTTGAAGAAGGAAGGTGAAGCTGGCCGTCGCAAGATCAGCCAGTACACCCGCTACGGCACCGTTATCCTGGCGCTGGTTCAAGCCATTGGCATGTCCATTGGCCTGGCCAACCAGGGCGTGGCGTTTTCTGCGGGTCTGGGCTTCCATGTCGTTGCGGTCTCCACCTTCGTGGCGGGCGCGATGTTCATGATGTGGCTCGGCGAGCAGATCACCGAGCGCGGTGTGGGCAACGGTATCTCGATGTTGATCTTCGCAGGTATCGTTGCCGGTCTTCCGAGAGCAATCGGGCAGTCTTTCGAGTCTGCACGCACAGGCGATATCAACATTTTCGCCTTGGTCGCAATCGGGTTGCTGGCAGTAGCGATTATCGGTTTTGTGGTGTTCATTGAGCGTGGTCAGCGTCGTATCGCCGTTCACTACGCCAAGCGTCAGCAGGGCCGCAAGGTCTTCGCTGCGCAGACCAGCCACTTGCCGCTCAAGGTGAACATGGCGGGCGTAATCCCAGCCATTTTCGCCAGCAGCATTCTGCTGTTCCCGGCTTCGCTGGGTGCCTGGTTCGGTCAGTCCGAAGGTATGGGCTGGCTGCAGGACATCTCGCAGTCGATCGCTCCTGGTCAGCCGTTGAACATTCTGCTGTTTAGTGCAGGGATTATTTTCTTCTGCTTCTTCTACACAGCGCTGATGTTCAACCCGAAAGACGTAGCGGAAAACCTGAAGAAGTCCGGTGCCTTTATTCCGGGTATCCGTCCTGGTGAGCAGTCGGCGCGCTACATTGATGGCGTTCTGACCCGTCTGACCATGTTCGGTGCTCTTTACATGATGGCCGTCTGCCTTCTGCCCCAGTTCCTGGTGGTGGCAGCAAATGTGCCGTTCTACCTTGGCGGGACCTCGTTGCTGATTGTGGTAGTGGTTGTGATGGACTTCATGTCCCAAGTACAATCGCACCTCGTTTCGCACCAGTACGAATCCCTGATGAAGAAAGCCAACCTGAAAGGCTATGGCGGCAGCAGTCTGCTGCGCTGATAGACCCCTAAGGTTCGAGGAGTTGGTGATGAAAGTTCGTGCATCGGTGAAAAAGCTGTGCCGTAACTGCAAGATTATTCGCCGCGAAGGCATCGTGCGAGTAATTTGCAGCGCGGAACCGCGTCACAAACAGCGCCAAGGCTGAGTGTGATCCGCGCTACAAGCCCAGCAGCTAGTGCGCTGCTGGGTTGATTAATTGTTTCTACAGCGATATTATCTCGCGCCCTATTTCTTGGCTTCCGGGGCGTAGGTAGCTGTCAATTGGAGTCCCACTGAATGGCCCGTATTGCAGGCGTCAACATTCCAGATAACAAGCATACTGTTATCTCGCTGACCTACATCTATGGTGTCGGTCGCACAACTGCACAGAAGATCTGTGCAGACGCTGGTGTAAACCCAGCCGCTAAGATCAAGGATCTGAGCGACGAGCAAATCGAAACCCTGCGTGGCGAAGTTGCGAAGTTCACCACTGAAGGTGACCTGCGTCGTGACGTCAACATGAAGATCAAACGCTTGATGGACCTGGGCTGCTACCGCGGTCTGCGCCATCGTAAAGGTCTGCCGGTTCGCGGTCAGCGCACCAAGACCAACGCACGCACCCGTAAGGGCCCGCGTAAGCCGATCCGCAAGTAATCGCCCAGGAATATAGACATGGCAAAACCTGCTGCTCGTCCTCGTAAGAAAGTCAAAAAGACAGTGGTTGATGGCATCGCCCACATCCATGCGTCTTTCAACAACACCATCGTGACCATCACCGACCGTCAGGGCAATGCTTTGTCCTGGGCGACCTCCGGTGGTTCGGGTTTCCGTGGTTCGCGCAAATCCACCCCGTTCGCAGCTCAGATCGCTGCTGAGCGTGCTGGTCAAGCTGCGCTGGAATACGGTCTGAAGAACCTCGACGTTAACGTCAAGGGTCCAGGTCCAGGTCGTGAGTCCGCCGTTCGTGCTTTGAACAGCTGCGGCTACAAGATCGCCAGCATCACCGACGTGACGCCAATCCCGCATAACGGGTGCCGTCCGCCGAAGAAGCGTCGCGTGTAATCAGGAGACAGATAAATGGCACGTTACATTGGTCCAAAATGCAAACTGTCTCGCCGTGAAGGCACTGACCTGTTCCTGAAGAGCGGCGTTCGCGCTCTGGAATCGAAGTGCAACATCGAAGCAGCCCCAGGTATCCACGGCCAGCGCCGTGGCCGTCAGTCCGACTACGGTACCCAGCTGCGCGAGAAACAAAAAGTCCGTCGTATCTACGGTGTTCTGGAGCGTCAGTTCCGCGGTTACTACCAAGCTGCTGCCTCGAAAAAAGGCGCAACTGGTGAGAACCTGCTGCAACTGCTCGAGTGCCGTCTGGATAACGTCGTTTACCGTATGGGCTTCGGCTCGACTCGTTCCGAGTCCCGTCAGCTGGTTTCGCACAAAGCGATCAGCGTCAACGGTAAGACTGTAAACATTCCATCCTACCAAGTTCGTCCGGGTGACGTGGTCTCGGTTCGTGAGAAGTCGCTGAACCAGCTGCGCATTGTTCAAGCCCTTGAACTGTGCTCTCAGCGTGGCCGCGTTGAGTGGGTAGACGTGGATGCTGCTAAAAAGTCGGGCGTTTTCAAGAACGTTCCTGCTCGCAGCGATCTGTCCGCCGACATCAACGAAAACCTGATTGTCGAGCTCTACTCCAAGTAAGGGCTAGAAAATAGGTGCATCCATGCAGATTTCGGTAAATGAGTTCCTGACGCCCCGCCACATTGATGTGCAGGTCGTCAGTCCGACCCGCGCCAAGATTACGCTCGAGCCTCTCGAGCGTGGTTTCGGCCATACCCTGGGCAACGCGCTGCGCCGCATCCTGTTGTCCTCCATGCCTGGCTGTGCAGTAGTCGAGGCCGAGATCGACGGCGTACTCCATGAGTACTCCGCGATCGAAGGTGTACAGGAAGACGTAATTGAAATCCTGTTGAACCTGAAAGGCCTGGCTATCAAGCTGCACGGTCGTGACGAAGTTACGCTGACCTTGTCGAAAAAGGGTTCGGGGGTGGTTACCGCTGCCGATATTCAGCTGGATCACGATGTCGAGATCGTCAACCCCGATCACGTAATCGCGAACTTGGCGTCCAACGGCGCCTTGAACATGAAGCTCACTGTAGCTCGTGGTCGCGGTTACGAGCCGGCCGACTCTCGTCAGACTGACGAAGATGAAAGCCGCAGCATTGGCCGTCTTCAGCTGGACGCCTCGTTCAGCCCGGTGCGTCGTATCGCCTATGTGGTCGAAAACGCCCGTGTTGAGCAGCGTACCAACCTGGACAAGCTGGTCATTGATCTGGAAACCAACGGTACTCTGGATCCTGAAGAGGCTATCCGTCGTGCCGCGACCATCCTGCAACAGCAGCTGGCCGCGTTCGTCGACCTCAAAGGTGACAGTGAGCCGGTTGTGGTCGAGCAGGAAGACGAGATCGATCCGATCCTGCTGCGTCCGGTTGACGACCTGGAACTGACTGTACGTTCGGCCAACTGCCTGAAGGCGGAGAACATCTACTACATCGGCGACCTGATTCAGCGTACCGAAGTAGAGCTGTTGAAAACTCCTAACCTCGGCAAGAAGTCCCTGACTGAAATCAAGGACGTCCTGGCTTCCCGTGGTCTGTCCCTCGGCATGCGCCTCGACAACTGGCCGCCTGCAAGTCTTAAGAAGGACGACAAGGCGACTGCCTGATCGTCGTAATCACCGAACGTAGTGTTTGGTAAGGAATGAATCATGCGTCATCGTAAAAGTGGACGTCACCTGAGCCGTACCAGCTCTCACCGCAAGGCTATGTTCCAGAACATGGCAGTGTCGTTGATCGAGCACGAGCTGATCAAAACCACCCTGCCGAAAGCCAAGGAACTGCGCCGCGTTGCCGAGCCGCTGATCACCCTGGCCAAGGAAGATAGCGTCGCCAACCGTCGTCTGGCTTTCGATCGTACCCGTTCGAAATCCGCTGTTGGCAAGCTGTTCAACGATCTGGGCAAGCGCTATGCCACCCGTCAAGGCGGCTACCTGCGTATCCTGAAGTGCGGTTTCCGCGCTGGCGACAACGCGCCTATGGCGTACGTCGAGCTGGTTGATCGTCCAGTCGGTGGTGCTGTAGAAGCTGCCGAGTAAGACGTTCTGTCTGCTACAAAGAACCGGGCCTAGTGCCCGGTTTTTTGTGTCTGTCTCTATTGTTAATTTCTATCGATCTAACTGTATCAATGAATTAGTTCTTGCAACATATCTCCCCGATACTGCTTAGCAAGCCGATTAGCCGGCCATTGAAGATCGATAAGGAGAGCCCATGAGCAAGATTCTCACCACCGCCAGCGGTGCACCTGTAGCTGATAACCAGAATTCTCGTTCGGCAGGCCCGCGTGGCCCGCTGTTGCTCGACGACTTCCACCTGATCGAGAAGCTCGCCCACTTCAACCGCGAGAACATCCCTGAGCGCCGCGTGCACGCCAAGGGCTCGGGCGCTTATGGTACCTTCACGGTCACTCGCGATATCACTCAATACACCAGTGCCAAGCTGTTCGACACAGTCGGTAAGCAGACTGAGACATTCCTGCGTTTCTCCACTGTGGGGGGCGAGCGTGGCTCAGCGGATACCGAGCGCGATCCGCGTGGCTTTGCCCTGAAGTTCTACACCGAGGAAGGCAACTGGGACATCGTCGGCAATAACACCCCGGTGTTCTTCATTCGCGATCCGCTCAAGTTCCCCGACTTTATCCACACGCAGAAACGCCATCCGCAGAGCAACCTGAAGAACGCGCAGATGATGTGGGATTTCTGGTCGCACTCACCGGAGGCGCTGCACCAGGTCACCATCCTCTTCTCCGACCGTGGCATACCTGACGGTTACCGCCACATGCATGGCTTCGGCAGCCACACTTACAGCCTGATCAACGCCAAGGGCGAGCGCACCTGGGTCAAATGGCACTACAAGACCCAACAGGGCATCAAGAATCTCTCGCCGGCTGATGCCGCACGTCTGGCAGGCACTGATCCAGATTACGCCCAGCGCGATCTGTTCGAGGCGATCGAGCGCGGTGAGTATCCACGCTGGACGGTGTGCATCCAGGTGATGAGTGAGCAAGAGGCGGCCAACCGTCAGGAGAACCCCTTCGACGTGACCAAGACCTGGTCGCAGAAGGACTATCCATTGATCGAAGTTGGCGTACTGGAGCTCAACCGCAATCCGCTCAACTACTTCGCCGAGGTCGAGCAGGCGACCTTCGGGCCAAGCAACATGGTCCCAGGTGTAGGGCTGTCGCCGGATCGCATGCTGCAAGGCCGAGTGTTCGCATATGCCGACGCTCACCGCTACCGTGTTGGCACCAATCACCAGCACTTGCCGGTGAACGCCCCTCGTAGCGCGGTCAACACCTATCAGCGTGACGGCGCCATGGCCTACGGCGCTTACGGCAGTGCGCCGAACTACGAGCCCAACAGCTATGGCGACGCACCTAAGCAATCGCCTCAGCACGCTGAGCCAGCCCTGTCACTCAACGGCGCGGCCGATCGCTACGATCATCGCGAGGACGGCGATTACTACAGCCATGCAGGTGCGCTGTTCCGTTTGATGAACGCTGAACAGCAGGCATTGTTGATCAGCAATATCGCCGGGACCATGGCGGGGGTCAGTGAGGATGTCGTGCAGCGTCAGCTGCAGCACTTCTTCAAGGCCGATCCAGCGTATGCTCAAGGCGTCGCCAAGGCATTGGGCGTGGATCTCGCCTGAGTCGGAATGATAAGTAGAACCGCCCTCATTTGGGCGGTTTTTCAATGAATATCACTACTGTTTGCCGGTTTTTTTGCATGTTATTGCGCGTTTTTCAGTGACCTCTCGACCTTCCTGGTTCACACTATGTCGTATTGATGTTTTCACAGGGAGAAGCAGGGCGATGCAAGGTCACCCGGACGTAATCGATTACCTCAACACGTTGCTGACGGGCGAACTGGCGGCGCGTGACCAATATTTCATTCACTCGCGGATGTACGAAGATTGGGGCTTGAGCAAGCTCTATGAGCGTATCAACCACGAGATGGAAGAAGAGGCGCAGCACGCTGATGCCCTGATGCGTCGGATCCTCATGCTTGAAGGCACGCCACGCATGCGTCCAGACGATCTCGATGTAGGCGCTACCGTGCCGGAGATGATCGCCGCCGACCTGCGCCTGGAGTACAAGGTACGTGCCGCCCTGTGCAAAGGCATCGAGCTGTGCGAGCTGCACAAGGACTATATCAGCCGCGATATCCTGCGCGCGCAGCTGGCCGATACCGAAGAAGATCACACCTACTGGCTGGAGAAACAGCAGGGGCTGATCAAGTCCATCGGTCTGCAGAACTACCTGCAATCGCAGATGTGAGTGTGTTCAGCTAATAAAAAACCCTGTCACTCGCGTGACAGGGTTTTTTATTGCCCGTCTTTAGGCCCGATCCCGCTCCAACAGCGGCTTGAGGTAATGCCCGGTATATGACTGCTTCATCTTCGACAGTTCTTCCGGTGTGCCCGAGGCAATGATCTGCCCCCCCTTGGAGCCACCCTCAGGCCCCAAGTCCACCAGCCAGTCAGCCGTCTTGATCACGTCCAGGTTGTGCTCGATCACCACCACGGTGTTGCCGTGGTCACGCAGGCGGTGCAGGACGTCCAGCAACTGCTGGATATCGGCAAAGTGCAGGCCGGTGGTCGGCTCATCGAGGATGTACAAGGTCTTGCCGGTATCGCGCTTGGACAGCTCGCGTGACAGCTTGACCCGCTGTGCTTCGCCACCCGAAAGGGTCGTTGCCGACTGCCCCAGCTTGATGTAGGAAAGCCCCACATCGACCAGCGTTTGCAGCTTGCGCGCCAGTGCCGGCACCGCGTCGAAGAACTCGCGGGCATCCTCGATGGTCATTTCCAGCACCTCGTGGATGTTCTTGCCCTTGTACTTGATCTCAAGGGTTTCGCGGTTGTAGCGCTTGCTCTTGCACACATCGCACGGCACATAGATGTCCGGCAGGAAGTGCATCTCGACCTTGATCAGGCCATCGCCCTGGCACGCCTCGCAGCGGCCACCCTTGACGTTGAAGGAGAAACGCCCTGGGCCATAGCCCCGCGCACGCGACTCCGGCACGCCAGCGAACAGCTCGCGCACCGGGGTGAAGATACCGGTGTAGGTTGCGGGGTTCGAGCGTGGGGTGCGGCCAATCGGGCTCTGGTCGATATCGACCACCTTGTCCAGGTGCTGCAGGCCGTCCATGCTGCTGTGCGCCGCTGCTTCATGGCTGGTCGCACCGTTGAGCGCGCTAGCCGCGAGCGGGAACAGCGTGTTGTTGATCAGCGTCGACTTGCCCGAGCCGGAAACACCGGTCACGCAGGTCAGCAGGCCAATGGGAATCTCCAAGTCGACGTTTTGCAGGTTGTTGCCACGCGCGCCCTTGAGCTTGAGCGAGAGCTTTTTGTTGCGCGGTGTGCGCTTGGCTGGGACTGCAATCTTCTTGCGGCCAGACAGATACTTGCCGGTCAGCGAGTCAGGATGGTCCATGACCTCTTGAGGCGTACCCTCGGCAACGATCTGCCCGCCATGCACGCCGGCACCCGGGCCGATGTCGACCACATAGTCGGCCAGGCGAATGGCGTCCTCGTCGTGCTCGACCACAATCACTGTGTTGCCCAGATCGCGCAGGTGATTGAGGGTGCCCAGTAGACGGTCGTTGTCGCGCTGGTGCAGGCCGATCGACGGCTCGTCGAGGATATACATCACCCCCACCAGGCCGGCGCCGATCTGGCTGGCCAGGCGGATGCGCTGGGCCTCACCGCCAGACAGGGTTTCGGCGCTGCGGTCCAGGGTCAGGTAATCCAGGCCGACGTTGACCAGGAACTGCAGGCGCTCGCAGATTTCCTTGAGGATCTTCGCCGCGATCTCCCCGCGTCGACCGGTCAGGGTCAGGTCGCTGAAATACTCACTGGCGTCACCGATCGGCAGGTTGGTAACCGCCGGCAGGGTTTTCTCGCCCACCCACACGTGCCGCGCTTCACGGCGCAGACGAGTGCCGCGGCAGTCAGGGCAGGGCTGGGTACCGAGAAACTTCGCCAGCTCCTCGCGCACAGTCGCCGACTCGGTCTCGCGGTAGCGCCGCTCAAGGTTCGGCACGATGCCTTCGAACGGGTGCGAACGCTTGACGATATCGCCACGGTCGTTGAGGTACTTGAAGTCGACGTTCTGCTTGCCGCTGCCATGCAGGATGACTTTCTGGTCGTCGGCGGACAGCTCGGCAAACGGTACTTCCAGGCTGAAGCCGTACTGCGCGGCCAGTGAACCGAGCATCTGGAAGTAGTACACGTTACGCCGGTCCCAGCCGCGGATCGCGCCCTCGGCCAGGGTCAACTCGGTGTTGACCAGGCGCTTGGTGTCGAAGTACTGCTTGACCCCCAGGCCATCGCACGTCGGGCAGGCGCCAGCCGGGTTGTTGAAGGAGAACAGCTTGGGTTCCAGCTCGCTGATGGCATGACCACAAATCGGGCAGGCAAAGCGTGCGGAGAAGATCATCTCTTCACCCGGCTCGTCGTCCATCGGCGCCACCAGGGCGATACCGTCGGCCAGCTTCAGCGCCGTCTCGAACGATTCGGCCAGGCGCTGCTGCAGGTCGCTGCGCACCTTGAAGCGGTCTACCACCACATCGATGCTGTGCTTTTTTTGCTTGTCGAGCTTGGGCAACTCATCGAGCTCGTACAGCTTGCCGTTGACCCGGGCGCGGACGAAACCCTGCGCACGCAGCTCGTCGAACACCGCCAAGTGCTCACCCTTGCGCTCGCGAATCACCGGCGCCAGCAGCATCAGCTTGCTGCCCTCTGGTTGATCGAGCACCAGGTCGACCATCTGGCTGACCGTTTGCGCCTCCAGCGGAATATCGTGATCCGGGCAGCGCGGCGTACCCACGCGGGCGTACAGCAAGCGCAGGTAGTCGTAGATTTCGGTGATGGTGCCCACCGTCGAACGCGGGTTGTGCGAGGTCGATTTCTGCTCGATGGAGATGGCCGGGGAGAGGCCCTCGATGGTGTCGACGTCAGGCTTTTCCATCATCGACAGGAATTGCCGGGCGTAAGCCGACAGCGATTCCACGTAGCGGCGCTGGCCCTCGGCGTAGAGTGTGTCGAACGCCAGGGACGACTTGCCGGAACCGGACAGGCCGGTGATCACGATCAGCTTGTCCCGAGGGAGGGTCAGGTCGATGTTCTTCAGGTTGTGGGTACGTGCCCCACGAATCAGGATCTTGTCCACTACGGCCTCGCTCGGCGGGCATAAACAAGGAAGTATACGGCGCGCTGCCATTACGCGGCAAAGCGTCGCGTATATGCCGTCAAGGCGTCGGACTGATAGAATCGCCGCCGGTTCACACGAGGTTAATCCATGCACGACACCCACAACGAGCGCATGAGTGGTAGCGAGACCCGCGCCGCCAGCGGCCTGGCCCTGGTGTTTGCCTTTCGTATGCTGGGCATGTTCATGGTCCTGCCGGTGCTTGCCACCTACGGCATGGACCTGGCCGGTGCCACGCCTGCGCTGATCGGCCTGGCCATTGGTGCCTATGGCCTGACCCAGGCGCTGCTGCAAATTCCGTTCGGGGTGATTTCCGACCGCATCGGGCGTCTTCCGGTGATCTACCTGGGGCTGGTGATCTTCGCCCTGGGCAGTGTGCTGGCCGCGCAGGCCGACTCGATCTGGGGCGTGATCGCCGGGCGGGTTCTACAAGGCGCCGGAGCGATTTCCGCGGCGGTCATGGCGCTGCTGTCCGATCTGACCCGTGAACAGCACCGGACCAAGGCCATGGCCATGATCGGCATGAGCATCGGCTTGTCGTTCGCGGTGGCCATGGTGGTCGGGCCGTTGCTGACTCGGGCATTTGGCCTGTCAGGATTGTTCCTCGCCACTGCAGGACTTGCCGTCATCGGCATCGCCCTGGTGGCCTTCGTCGTGCCTAGCGCACACAGCGCTTTGCAGCACCGCGAATCGGGCGTGGCGCGTCAGGCCCTCGGCCCGACCCTGCGCCATCCGGACCTTCTGCGCCTGGACGTAGGTATCTTCGTGCTGCACGCGATCCTCATGGCCAGCTTCGTCGCCTTGCCGCTGGCGTTCGTCGAGCGCGGCGGCTTGCCCAAGGAAGAACACTGGTGGGTGTACCTGACCGCCTTGCTGGTTTCATTTTTTGCAATGGTGCCGTTCATCATCTACGGCGAAAAAAAGCGCAAGATGAAACGCGTGTTGCTTGGCGCGGTCAGTGTCCTGCTGGTGATCGAGGTGTTCTTCTGGCAGTGGGCTGACAGTTTGCGCGGACTGGTGATCGGCACCGTGATATTCTTTACTGCCTTCAACCTGCTGGAGGCATCGTTGCCTTCGCTGGTCAGCAAGGTGTCGCCCGCCGGCGGCAAGGGAACGGCAATGGGGGTTTACTCCACCAGCCAGTTCCTCGGTGCCGCCTTGGGAGGAATCATCGGTGGCTGGTTGTTCCAGCACGGTGGCCTGGGCATGGTGTTCTTGGGCTGTGCAGTGCTGTGTGCCGTATGGCTGGTCGTTGCGTTCAGCATGAACGAGCCGCCTTATGTGACCAGCCTGCGTATGCCGCTGACGCCTGAGGCAGTCCGGGAAGCCGGGCTGACCGAGCGCCTGATGGCAGTGCCGGGTGTGACCGACGCCGTGGTGGTGGCAGAAGAAGCCGCCATCTATATCAAACTGGATACGAAAATTTTGGACCGTACGACCCTCGAGCGCCTGGTGAACCCAGCCTCTTCGGCGTGCGAAGCCTAGGAGAACGTTATGGCCCGTGGGGTTAACAAAGTCATTCTGGTCGGCACCTGCGGCCAGGATCCCGAAGTCCGCTACCTGCCCAACGGTAACGCCGTGACCAACCTGAGCCTGGCTACCAGCGAGCAGTGGACCGACAAGCAGTCCGGTCAGAAGGTCGAGCGTACCGAATGGCACCGTGTGTCGATGTTCGGCAAGGTCGCCGAGATCGCCGGCGAATACCTGCGCAAGGGTTCTCAGGTCTACATCGAGGGCAAGCTGCAGACCCGCGAGTGGGAAAAAGACGGCATCAAGCGCTACACCACTGAAATCATCGTCGACATGCAGGGCACCATGCAGCTGCTCGGCGGCCGCCCGCAGAACCAGCAGCAGGGCGGTGGTGATCAGTACAACCAAGGTGGTGGTAACAACTACAACCAAGGTGGCCAGCAGCAACAGTACAACCAGCAGGCGCCGCGTCAGCAGGCTCAACGCCCACAGCAGGCCCCGCAGCGCCCAGCGCCCCAGCAGCCCGCTCCGCAGCCGGCGGCTGACTTCGACAGCTTTGATGACGATATTCCGTTCTGAGAATCGTTGCCGTCACCGAACCCCCGCAATGCGGGGGTTTTTTGTGGGCGGCGTTCTTGGCTCGAAGAGCCCCTGACGAATATTCATGAGGGAAATGCCAGTGTTCGATGAGTTGAGCTATGGACGGTGCAATATTTCAAGAGGGAATTACATAGGTTGAGGAGGTAGTGTTGCGTGGTGTAGGACTTCAGGCGGGAGTATTGTCTGAAAGTTCCTACAGTGTTCTTTTGGTACTTGCTCTTATTTCAACGGCACTAACTAATCCGTTAATTACCTTTTTGGGTGGGCGCGCGCGCAAGACTAAGGCTGGCTATAGGGCGTCGCCCCATGCAGATGTTTGATTTTTGACATAATCCCTATTACTGTCTAGGGCGATACAGGGACCAGTCATAATAAGGAACATTACTGTGGATGTATTGATGGGGTTGCTGGCGGCGGTGTTCTGGGGGGCGACGGACTTTCTGGTCGGCGTCAACGCACGAGCGGTTGGCGTTAAGCGGGCGGTTTTTTTCGGGCAATTGCTGGGGGTTTTGTTAATGACAGTAATTATTGTCATTTCAGCCAGCCAGTGGGAAAAGTTCATATCTGCGCCTTGGGTCGCGGTTGGGCTAGGGGTAATAGCTTCCCTGTGTACCGTGGTTGGGGCATTGGCGCTTTCGAAGGCTTTTGCTGTCGGAAAAACTGCAGTTGTGGCGCCCTTAGTCACCTCGTATGGCGTATTTACCACGCTGTTGGCGTGGCTGGGTGGTGATGTCCTGTCAGCGTGGCAGGTAAGTGGCATTCTCGTTTGCTTCTTTGGCGTTCTACTGGCCAGTCGCAGTGATCATCGAGGTGACTTTGATCGCAAGGCCACCAACACGGTATCTGTAGGGTTTGCGTTGCTGGCGGCCATGCTGTACGGCATCAGCTTCTGGATCCAGGGCAAGTTCGCCTTGCCGGCGCTGGGGCCGGTGAACATGTTGGCGCTGGGTTATGCTGTGGGGGTCATGTTCCTCATTCCTGAGGCCTTCAGGTTGCTGCGGGACCACGCGACGATCAGCTTGAAGACCTTTGGCTCCCTATGCAGCGCCAGTCTTTTCAACCTGGGCGGATTCTCCGCGTTTTCCTGGGGCGCGCTCAATGGTTCGGTGTCCGTCGTTACCGTCATCAGCACCCTGTCGGGCGGCATTGCCGCGATCCTGGGGTACTTCTTTTATCGCGAGCGGCTGTCGGTCATTCAGATTGGTGGGGTCAGTCTGGTGTTGTTAGGGGCTGTGCTTCTGCATCTTTACGGGTGACGTTTTCTCGGCAATACAAACGTACAAGTATCCAAGCTTGAAAGTGCATTAGCGATTCGATTGCTGGAGCGCAGTACTCGGCAGTTGAAAGCCAATGCCGAGGGAGCTCAGGCCTATTCGCACTGCAAAGAGTTGCTTGAGTCTTCGGCCAATGTATTCAGGTTCAAAGAGCGCCTTCTCCAAAACCCGCAAGCACTTATCCGCATCGCGGTGCCCTGTTAATTGTATGGAGCGTAGCATCAACTAACTCCCGAGTTTTTCGAGTGCTACCGGGATGTCAATGTGCAACTCACTTCGAATGAGGGAGGTTTGGACTTCATCGCGGAGCATCGATATCGGTATCAGAATTACCGATGCCCCGCCCTTGGGGCTGGTAGCGCGTAAGTTGTTCTTTTTGGACTTTGTGGACTTTGTGGTCTGTGCTGCAGACAGCTACGATCCGGCACGGGGTGATCCGGAACATGGTATCGAGCCGGGTACGGCATTCAAAGACATTCCGCAGCAGTGGCGCTGTCCTGATTGCGGCCTGGGCAAGGAGGTTTTCATTCCCCAGGAGCGGTGAACGCTCGGCAGTCAAACACGGGTTACCCATTCCCTGACTTGGGGCATCGCACTTTCAGGATTCTTCGCTAGTCTTGATGATTGGCGGTCTCTGTTTGCCGCTACCGTGAAGTCTAGAGGCGCCGACTCCACAACAGGCGCCCGAACCCTGATCAGGAGTGCACGATGGATCTCAACCGTCGGCAGTTCTTCAAGGTCGCCGCCGTCGGCCTTGGAGGCTCGAGCCTCGCGGCGTTGGGCATGGCCCCAACACCGGCGTTCGCCGAGCAGGTGCGTCACTTCAAGCTGGCGCACACCAAAGAGACGCGCAATACCTGCCCCTACTGCTCGGTCGGCTGCGGCCTGATCCTGTACAGCCAGGGTGACGCAGGCAAGAACGTCAAACAGAACATCATCCACATCGAGGGCGACGCCGATCATCCGGTCAACCGCGGCACCCTGTGCCCGAAAGGCGCTGGGTTGCTGGACTTTATCCACAGCCCCAACCGCCTGAAGTATCCCGAGGTGCGCAAGCCGGGCAGTAATGAATGGACGCGGGTCAGCTGGGACGAAGCGCTCGATCGGGTGGCGGGGCTGATGAAGGCTGACCGTGACGCTAATTTCATCGAGAAGAACGCCCAGGGCCAGACCGTCAACCGCTGGCTCACCACGGGTTTTCTCGCCGCTTCCGCTGCCTCCAGCGAAGCCGGCTACCTGACCCACAAGGTCGTTCGCTCACTGGGCATGCTGGGGTTCGATAACCAAGCGCGTGTCTGACATGGCCCGACGGTGGCAAGTCTTGCCCCGACGTACGGCCGTGGCGCCATGACCAACCATTGGTCGGATATCGCCAACGCGAATCTGATCCTGGTAATGGGCGGCAACGCAGCAGAAGCCCACCCTTGTGGCTTCAAATGGGTGACCGAAGCCAAGGCGCACAACCAGGCCCGGCTGATCGTGGTCGACCCACGGTTTACCCGTACCGCCTCGGTAGCCGATTACTACGCGCCGATCCGCACCGGTAGCGATATCGCTTTCATGGGCGGGCTGATCAACTACCTGCTGAGTAACGACAAGATCCAGCACGAGTACGTGCGCAACTACACCGATGTGTCGTTCATCGTCAAAGCCAACTATGGCTTCGAGGATGGCCTGTTCAGCGGTTACGACCCCGAAAAACGGGTGTACGCCGACAAGTCCGGCTGGGGCTATGAGCTCGGCGCGGATGGCTTTGCCGTGGTCGATCCGACCCTGCAGCACCCACGTTGCGTGTACCAGCTGATGAAGCAGCACTACAGCCGCTATACCCCGGAGCTGGCCAGCATGACCTGCGGCATGCCGCAGGAGGCGATGATGAAGATCTGGGAAGAGATCGCCACCTGCTCGGTGCCGGGCAAGACCATGACCATCCTCTACGCGCTCGGCTGGACTCAGCATTCGATCGGCGCGCAGATCATCCGCAGTGCGGCCATGGTGCAGTTGCTGCTGGGCAACGTCGGCATGCCCGGTGGTGGGGTCAATGCCTTGCGCGGCCACTCCAATATCCAGGGCCTGACCGACCTGGGGCTGTTGTCCAACTCGCTGCCGGGCTACCTGACACTGGCCGGCGATGCCGAGCAGGACTACGCCGCCTTCATCGACAAACGAGCGATGAAACCGCTGCGTCCGGGGCAGTTGTCGTACTGGCAGAACTACGGCAAGTTCCACGTCAGCCTGATGAAAGCCTGGTATGGCGCCAACGCCACGCTGGAAAACAACTGGGGCTACGACTGGCTGCCCAAGCTCGACGTGGGCTCTTACGACGTGCTGCGCATGTTCGAGATGATGAGCCAGGGCAAGGTCAACGGCTACCTGTGCCAGGGCTTCAACCCGATCGCCGCGCTGCCGGACAAGAACCGCGTTACAGCCGCCTTGGCCAAGCTCAAGTGGCTGGTGATCATGGACCCGTTGGCCACCGAGACCTCGGAGTTCTGGCGCAACGCCGGGCCGTTCAACGATGTCGACACGGCCAACATCCAGACTGAGGTGATCCGCCTGCCGACCACCTGCTTTGCTGAGGAAGATGGCTCGCTGGTCAACAGTAGTCGCTGGCTGCAGTGGCACTGGAAGGGCGCCGATGGCCCTGGCGAGACGCGCACGGACGTGCAGATCATGAGCGAGCTGTTCCTGCGTCTGCGTCAGCGTTACCAGAGCGAGGGCGGCGCCTATCCTGATCCACTGCTGAACATCAGTTGGCCGTACAAGATCGCCGACGAGCCTTCGCCTGAGGAGCTGGCCAAGGAGATGAACGGCTGGGCAATCACCGATCAGACCGACGCGACCGGTACCCTGGTCAAGGCAGGCCAGCAGTTGGCCGGGTTTGGCCTGCTCAAGGATGATGGCAGCACCGCTTCTGGTTGCTGGATCTTCAGCGGTAGCTGGACCGAGCAGGGCAACCAGATGGCTCGGCGCGACAACAGTGATCCGTTCGGCATGCACCAGGCGCAAGGCTGGGCCTGGGCTTGGCCGGCCAACCGGCGGATTCTCTACAACCGCGCCTCCAGCGACCCGCAAGGCAAACCGTGGGATCCAGAGAAAAAACGCCTGGTGTGGTGGAACGGTAGTGCTTGGACTGGCACCGATGTGCCGGACTTCGCAGTCGCCTCGCCTCCAGAGGCCGGGATGAACCCGTTCATCATGAACCCTGAAGGGGTGGCGCGTTTCTTTGCCATCGACAAGATGGCCGAAGGGCCATTCCCCGAGCACTACGAACCGTTCGAGACGCCAATTGGCATCAATCCGCTGCACCCGCAAAACAAGAAGGCCACCAGCAACCCGGCCGGGCGCATCTTCGATTCGGTGTGGGACACCCTGGGTACTCATCAGGAGTTCCCGTATGCGGCGACCACCTACCGGCTGACCGAGCACTTCCACTTCTGGAGCAAGCACTGTCGGCTCAACGCCATTGCCCAGCCCGAGCAATTCGTCGAGATCGGCGAGGTGCTGGCCAATGAGAAGGGCATCAAGGCTGGCGATCGGGTGAGGGTGTCGAGCAAGCGTGGGCATATCGAGGCGGTGGCGGTGGTGACCAAGCGGATTCGTCCGCTCAAGGTCAACAACCAGACCGTGCACCAGATCGGCATCCCGTTGCACTGGGGCTTCACCGGCATCACCCGCCACGGCTACCTGACCAACACCCTGGTGCCGTTCCTCGGTGATGGCAACACCCAGACGCCGGAGTCCAAGTCGTTCCTCGTCAACGTGGAGAAAGTCTGATGGCCAGCCAAGACATCATCGCCCGCTCGGCCACCACCACCGCGCCGTCTTCGATTCGCCAGCTGGAAGAAGTCGCCAAGCTGATCGACACCACCAAGTGCATCGGCTGCAAGGCTTGCCAGGTGGCGTGTTCGGAGTGGAACGAACTGCGTGACGAGGTCGGCCACAACCACGGCACCTACGACAACCCACAAGACCTGAGCGCTGAAACCTGGACCCTGATGCGCTTCACCGAGCACGAGCGTGACGACGGCAACCTGGAGTGGCTGATCCGCAAGGATGGCTGCATGCACTGCGCCGATCCCGGCTGCCTGAAGGCCTGCCCCAGCCCGGGGGCGATCATCAAGCACGCCAACGGCATCGTCGACTTCAACCAGGAGCACTGCATCGGCTGCGGCTATTGCATCACCGGCTGCCCGTTCAACATCCCGCGCATTTCGCAGAAAGACCACAAGGCCTACAAGTGCACCTTGTGCTCGGACCGCGTCAGCGTGGGCCTCGAGCCGGCCTGTGTGAAGACCTGTCCGACTGGAGCGATCGTGTTTGGCAGCAAGGATGAGATGAAGGTGCATGCCGCCGAGCGCATCGTCGACCTCAAGTCACGTGGCTTCGACAATGCTGGGTTGTACGACCCCGATGGCGTCGGTGGCACCCATGTGATGTACGTGCTGCACCACGCCGACACGCCACGGTTGTATGCCGGCTTGCCGGACCAGCCAGTGATCAGCCCGCTGGTCGGGCTGTGGAAGGGCATCAGCAAGCCGCTGGCGCTGCTGGCCATGGGCGCGGCAGTGCTGGCGGGCTTCTTCCACTACGTGCGGGTCGGCCCGCAGCGGGTCGAGGAGGATGAACATCCTGCGCCTGTGGATAACAGCGTCCACCAGGTAGACCCGGCGGTACACGTGTATGACCCGACCAATCCCGGCGGACCAGGGGAGCAGCGGCCATGAACCAGCGTGAGCACAAACCAATCCTGCGCTACAACGCCAACGAACGGACCAACCACTGGATCGTCGCGATCCTGTTCTTCATGGCTGGGCTGTCGGGGCTGGCGCTGTTTCATCCGGCGCTGTTCTGGCTCAGTCATCTGTTCGGTGGCGGGCCGTGGACACGCATCCTGCACCCGTTCCTGGGCGTGGCGATGTTCGTGTTCTTCCTCGGCCTGGTGGTGCGCTTCTGGCGCGCTAACTTCATCACCGCCAATGACCGCCTGTGGCTGCGGCGTATCGACCGGGTGATGCTCAACAAAGAAGAAGGGGTGCCACCGATTGGCAAGTACAACGCCGGGCAGAAGCTGCTGTTCTGGACCTTGCTGCTGTGCATGCTGGTATTGCTGCTCAGTGGCGTGGTGATCTGGCGTGCGTACTTCAGCCATTTCTTCGACATTGGTGCGATTCGCCTGGCGAGCCTGGCCCATGCCTTTGCCGGTTTTGTGCTGATACTCAGCATCATCGTGCACATCTACGCCGGCATCTGGATCAAGGGCTCGGTCGGCGCCATGCTGCATGGCTGGGTCAGTCGCGCCTGGGCACGCAAGCATCATGAACTGTGGTATCGGGAGGTGACCGGCGACAAGCCGCCACCAGTGCCCGGCAGAAAAGAAGGGTGAGCGCTTGAGTACGATACTTGAACCTGGGCAGATCGAGGCGGCGGCGACCACCCCGCCGTTCATCCATCTGCCCTCTGCCGATGTCTTCAGCGTACGCGCGGCGCGCCTGGAGCAGTTGGCTGAAGGGCATGCATTGGGCGCTTACCTGCGCTTGATCGCTCGGCTGTGTCGGATTCAGCAACAGCTGCTGCTGGCTCCGCCAAGCGGCCTGCCGCTGGCCGAGGAGCGCCAGCGCCTGTGCATAAGCCATGGCCTGCCGCCGCTGGCGGCGGACAGCCTGGTGCGTGAAGGGCCTTGGCTAGTGTGGCTGCAGGCCTTGCTTGAGCGCTTCGACGAGCAGGGCAGTGGCCCGCTGGCAGATGCGTTGAAGGCGCTACGCTTGAGCGATCAGCCCAAGCTCAAAAGCTGGGGCGTTGCCTTGCTGGGTGGTCAGTACGACCTGGTGCCGGCAGCGCTGGTGCCGTTCATAGGCGCGGCGCTGCAGGCGGCATGGACGTATTGGTTGCTGAACCTGCCTAGCTATGAGCTCAAGCCCGCAGACAGCCTCGGCCAATGCCCGGCCTGTGGCTCGCCCGCGATGGCGGGTGTCGTGCGCAACCGCGGCCGGCATAACGGCCTGCGCTATCTGGCCTGCTCGCTGTGTGCTTGCGAGTGGCATGTGGTGCGGGTCAAGTGTGTGTACTGCGACTCAAGCAAGGATCTGCGCTACAGCAGCCTGGAAGATGACCGCCATGCCCCCGGCAAGGCGCCGCTGCGGGCGGAGTGCTGTCCGGGCTGCAATGTCTATTTGAAACAGTGCTACCTGGAAAATGACGCTGTTGCTGAGCCATTGGCCGATGATCTGGCCAGCCTGGCGCTGGACATGCGTCTGGATCAGGAAGGCTTCCAGCGGCTGGCGCCGAACCTGCTGCTGGCGCCGGGTTGAGGGTGAGTGTCTACACTGCAGGATCGGGTCGCCCCATTCGCGGGCAAGCCCGCTCCCACAGGGATCTGTGCTGACTTTGAATACATCAGGGTGCCCCAGGGCTTCTGCTGATTTTGAATACAGCACAGGGCCTGTAGGAGCGGGCTTGCCCCGCGATAGGGCCAGAACAGACACCGCTCAAGCAAGGTCCCCGCATGCCTGCCAGTTTCGCCGCAAACACCCTGCGCTTACCCTCCGTTGATACGCTGTTGCGCCATCCAGCCTGTCACCCGCTGCTCGACCGCCACGGCCGCGACGCCACCCTGGCCACCTTGCGCCAACTGCTCGACGACCTGCGCGAGCCCGCCCAGCTAAGCCAACTCAGCCCCGCCGAGCTGTCCGCTGAAGTGCTCCTCGGCCGCGCAGGCGAGCGTATGACTATCCAGCAACAAAGCCGGGTTCGCCGCGTGTTCAACCTCACCGGCACGGTCCTGCACACCAACCTCGGCCGCGCGCTGCTACCCGAGGAGGCCATCGAGGCCATGCAAACCGCCGCCCGCTACCCGCTCAACCTGGAATTCGACCTGGCCAGCGGCAAGCGCGGCGACCGCGACGACCTGATCGAAGGCTTGATCCGCGAGCTCACCGGCGCCGAGGCGGTCACTGTGGTCAACAACAATGCCGCCGCCGTGCTGCTGGCGCTCAACAGCCTCGGCGCGCGCAAAGAGGGGATCATTTCCCGTGGCGAGTTGATCGAGATCGGCGGTGCCTTCCGCATCCCCGATATCATGGCCCGCGCCAACGTGCGCCTGCACGAAGTCGGTACCACCAACCGCACCCACGCCCGCGACTACGAGGCGGCGATCAACCCACGCACCGGCCTGTTGATGCGCGTGCATTGCAGCAACTACAGCATCCAGGGCTTCACCACTCAGGTGCCCACCGCACAGCTGGCGCAGATCGCCCAGCAACACGGCCTGCCGCTGCTCGAAGACCTTGGCAGCGGCAGCCTGCTCGACCTGACCCGCTGGGGCCTGCCCGCCGAGCCGACCGTGCGCCAGGCGCTGGCCGATGGCGCCGATATCGTCACCTTCAGTGGCGACAAGCTGCTCGGCGGCCCGCAGGCCGGCATCATCGTCGGCCGCCAGGCGCTGATCGCCAAGATCAAGAAGAACCCGCTCAAGCGCGCCCTGCGTGTCGACAAGATCACCCTGGCAGCACTGGAAGCGGTGCTGGCGCTGTACCGCAACCCTGATCGCCTGGCCGAACGCCTGCCCAGCCTGCGCCTACTGACCCGTCCGCAGGCTGAAATCCATGCCCAAGCCGAGCGCCTGGCACCGGCACTGGCAGCTCAGTTAGGCGCGCAATGGACGGTAACTGTGCAAGCGTCGTTGGGCATGATCGGCAGTGGTAGCCAGCCTGTGGCGCGGCTGCCCAGTGCGGCGTTATGCCTGCGCCCACAAACCTCGAAGAAGCTCCGCGGACGCAGCCTGCATGCTCTTGAACGAGCCTTGCGGAGCTTGCCGGTGCCGGTGCTTGGACGCATCGACGACGACGCGCTGTGGCTCGACCTGCGCCAGTTGGACGACGAACAGCAATGGTTGGCGCAACTGCCTGCATTGCAAGGAGGGCCGCTGCAGTGATCGTCGGCACCGCCGGGCATATCGACCACGGCAAGACCGCGCTGCTTCAAGCCCTGACCGGCCAGGCGGGCGATCAGCGCCAGGAAGAGCGCGCCCGGGGCATGACCATCGACCTGGGCTACCGCTATGCGGCGTTGGCCGACGGTGCGCCACTGACCGGCTTCATCGATGTGCCGGGACATGAGCGATTTATCCACAACATGCTTGCCGGCGCCCAGGGCATCGACCTGGTGTTGCTGGTGGTCGCTGCCGACGATGGGGTCATGCCACAGACCCGCGAGCACCTGGCGATCATCGAACTGCTCGGCATTCCCCTGGCGCTGGTGGCAATTACCAAGTGCGACCGAGTCGAGCCACAGCGGGTGCATGAGGTACAGGCACAGGTGGCAGCGCTGCTGGCGCCGGGGCCTTATGCCCAAGCGCAGCAATTTGTCGTCTCCAGCATCAGCGGCGCAGGCATTGCTGAATTGCGCCAGGCCCTGCAAGCGGCGCAGGCAAGGGTCAGCCAACGCAGTATCCAGGGCGGTTTTCGCCTGGCGGTGGACCGGGCGTTCTCCATTGCCGGGGCCGGGATCGTGGTGACCGGCACGGCGCTGGCCGGGCGGGTCAGCGCGGGCGATACCCTGTTGCTCGGCAAGTCGGCCAAAGCGGTGCGGGTGCGTGGCCTGCATGCGCAGAATCAGCCCGCGTTGGTTGCCGAGGCTGGCCAGCGGGTGGCGTTGAACATCGCCGGCGAGCGTCTGGCCCTGGAGCAGATCCATCGCGGTGACTGGCTGGTGGCCGACTGGCTGCGTGCACCGAGCGTACGGGTGGATATAGAGCTTTTCCTGCTGCCGGGTGAGACGCGGCCGTTCGAGCATTTCAGCCCGGTGCATGTGCACCTCGGCACCCAGGACGTCACTGCGCGGGTGGCCTTGCTGGAGGGCGAGCAGCTACGGCCTGGGCAGCGCATGTTCGCCCAGTTACAGCTCAATGCGCCGTTGCAGGCGGTGCAGGGTGATCGTCTGGTGCTGCGCGACCAGCGTGCGCAGCGGACTTTGGGCGGGGGGCGGGTGCTCGATCCTTTCGCGCCGAGCCGGCAGCGGCGCAGTGAGCTGCGCCTGCGTCAGCTGGCGGTGTTGCGCGACGCCGAGAACTTGGAGCAAGCCTTGCCGGCACTGCTCGATGCAGCGCCCGCAGGCCTCGATCCGCAGCGGCTGGAACGCCAGTTCAATCGTCGACGTGACAGCTGGTGCTTGCCTGAGGCGGTGCAGGTGATCGCTACCCGGCAAGGGCCACTGCTGTTCGCCAAGGCCCAGTGGCAAGCATTGAAACAGCACGTGCGGGAGCAGTTGGCGCGGTTTCATGAGCAAGAGCCCGATCAACTGGGCCCCGACCGGGATCGCCTGCGCCGTTTCGTCGCCTTGCCGTTGGAGCGAGCGGCCTTCGTCAGTCTGCTCGAAGAGTTGTTGAGCGAGGGTGCCATCGCCAGCAGTGGGCCGTGGCTGCACTTGCCGGATCACCAAGTGCAACTGAGCGCGGCGGATGCGGCGTTGTGGGCGAAACTAGAGCCGCTGATGCTCAACGGTGAGTTCGATCCGCCCTGGGTCAGGACGCTCGCGCAAGCCGAGCAGCGCGAAGAGGCCGAGGTGCGCTTGCTATTGCGCAAGCTGGCGAGGTTGGGCCTGGTACATCAGGTGGTGCGCGATCTGTTCTATCCTCAGGCGACGCTGCGGCGCATGGCCGACCTGCTGTTGCAGCATTCGGCGGGGAATCCTATTGTGCAGGTGGCAGCGTTTCGCGACAGGTTGGGTATTGGTCGCAAGCGCAGTGTGCAGATACTGGAATATTTCGATCGGATTGGCCTGACCCGCCGGGTTGGCGATCAGCGTCAGATTCGTCTCGATAGCGGCTTGGCCCAGCAGCAGAACGGGCACTGAGTTCAAGGAAGGCAATCGCGCCCGGTGGCGCGGCCGGGCTTCAAACCCGGTTGGGGACGGCAGCCGTTCCCGGGCAGGTTCGACTCCCGCTGCCTTCCGCCATTTCAATTTTCCGCAGAGATTGGTGCGGGCTTGCCCGGGCCCACAGTGGCGTTGGCAAAGGCGCTATCGCGGGGCAAGCCCGCTCCCACGATAGGTTAGTACCACTTCAGGGGCTTAAGCCCGCTCCCACGATGGTTCATACCACTTCAGGTGCTCAAGCCCGCCGCCGCGATAGGTGCACGCTACTTCAGGTGCTCAAGCCCGCTCGCCGCACAGGTCCAGGGCAAACCAGTGCTCCGCCGCCTGCACATCCAAGCCGGCCCCGAGCAGCCCGAACAACTTGCCCAGCGCCGCCTCGCGGGTCATGCCGCCACCGCTGACCAAGCCGGTATCACGCAGCCGGCTTCCGGCTGCATAGGTATCGAACACCACCGAGCCAATCGGACACTGGCTGATTGCAACGATCATCACCCCGCCCTGACGTGCATCATGCAGCGCATCGAGCAACGCCTGATCATCCGAAGGCCCGGTGCCGCTGCCATAGCACTCCAGCACCAGCCCCTGCACGCCGCTGTCGAGCAGCCCCCGCAGATGCTCGGCCTGCAACCCCGGAAACACCGGCAGCACGGCCAGCTTCACCGGCTGGCGCGGCTGGCGATAATCCAGCACCGCCGGAGTCGCCTCGGCACGCTCGCCATCACGATGACGGGGCAGGGCGGCAAACGCATCGAACGCTTCGCTGCGCAGCTTGGAGGCGCGGCAGCCATGGAGCAACTGACCGTGGAAGTACAGCTGCACGCCATCTTCCAGGCCGCTTTCAAACAGCCGCAGCGCGCCGATCAGGTTGTCCCAGGCATCGCTGTCGGGAGCGCCAGCAGGCAGCATCGAGCCGGTCAGTAGCACCGGCGTGGGCAGGCCAAGCAACAAAAACGACAGCGCCGCAGCGCTATAGGCCAGGGTGTCGGTGCCATGCAGCACCAGCACGCCGTCATGGCCATTGCGCTCCACCGCTTCGACGATGGCGTCGCGCATCGCCAGCCAGTTGGCTTGCTGCATGTTGGCGCTGTCGAGCAGCGGGTTCATTTCACGCAGGGTCCACTGCAACTGCGGCGCATCGCTGCGCTGGGCCAGGTGCTCACGCATCCGCGCCTCGAAACCACCAGCCGGGGCCAGGCCCTCGGCGGTCTCGAGCATGCCGATGGTGCCACCGGTGTAGAGGACCAGAAGATTCTTGACTGCACGCATGGGAGCATTCCGTAGCGGTGAGCTGGGCAGGGGCAGCCGCCCGCGAACGGGGCGGCTGGCAGGGGAGGATATCAGTGCTGAGTCTGCGCTTGGCCGACTGCGTTGTCAGCGGTTGTTTCAGCCTGGGCGGGTACAGGCCAGGCGGCGCGATCCAGGTCCAGATCGGGGAACTTGCTGGAGTCGAACACCGGCTGCTTGATCCCGGCCTTGCGCTGGGCGTCGTAGTCGCGCATCACTCGCAGGCCGATCTTGAACAGCAGGGCCAGGGCGATCAGGTTGACGAAGGCCAGGCAGGTCATGGTGATATCGGCGAAGGCGAATACGGTCGACAAGTCCTGCATCGAACCCCACACCACCAACGCCAGAACCAGGCCGCGGAAGCCCAGCAGCACGACGCGGTTGCGGCTGAGGAACTGCAAGCTGTTCTCACCCAGGTAGTAGTTGTAGAGGATGCAGGTGAAGACGAACAGCGACAGCGCGACGCTGACGAACAGGCGGCCCCAGTCACCGACCACGGCGGCCAGCGAGTTCTGGGTCAGGACGATGCCGTCACCTTCGAAGCCTGGGGTGTAGAAGCCCGACAGCAGGATCAGCAGTGCGGTGCAGGTGCAGATCACGAAGGTGTCGAGGAACACGCTGAAGGCCTGGACCACGCCTTGCGCGCCTGGGTGCTTCACGGCAGCGACGGCCGCCACGTTAGGTGCGCTGCCCAAGCCCGCTTCGTTGGCGAATACGCCACGCTTCACGCCCATGACGATTGCGCTGCCGAGCAGGCCGGCAAACGCAGGATCAAGGCCGAAGGCGCTCTTGAAGATGGTTTCCAGCATGGCCGGCACGTGTTCGATCTGGGTGCCGATCACGTACAGGGTTACGCCGATGTAGGCCAGGGTCTTGATCGGTACCAGCAAGTCCGACACCGCGGCGATGCGCTTGATGCCGCCGATGAAGGTCAGGGCCAGCAGCACGGCGAGGACGATACCGGTGTGTTTCGGATCGAAGGCAAAGGCGTTCTGCAGCGAATGGGTCACGGTGTACGACTGCAGGCCGATGAAGGCGAAGCCGTAGGTGACCAGCAGCAGGATCGAGAACACGATGGCCATGTTCTTGCGCTTCAGGCCATGCAGGATGTAGTACGCCGGGCCGCCGCGATACAGGCCATCGCCATCGGCGCGCTTGTAGACCTGGGCCAGGGTGCACTCGAAGAAGCTGCTGGACATGCCCACCAGCGCGGTCACCCACATCCAGAACACCGCGCCGGGTCCGCCGAGGGTCACCGCGATGCCGACACCGGCGATGTTACCGGCGCCAACGCGACCGGCGAGGCTCAGCATCAGCGCCTGGAACGAGCTCAGTTGCCCAGCCTGGCCGCGCAGGGATTCCTTGAACACACCGAACATGTGGCCGAAGTGGCGGAATTGGACGAACCGCGAACGGATGGTGAAGTAGCTACCGAGCCCGACGATCAGGACGATGAGCAGTTTCCCGGACAGGAAATCGTTAAGTGCTTCGAGCATTGGCAAATGACCTCGATTCTTATTCTTCGCGTGGAAAGACACGGGCGGCAACGACGCACCGCTTTTCGTTGGGGCGCATGGTTGGCCATGACAAGAGTGGTTACAATTTCGCGGGTTGCTCTGACTTGATGCGACTTGATGCTAGACTTGCATCACTCGCATCAGCTGGAACTCGATTCATGAGCGATCATTTCGCTAACAACCTCAAATTGGCCTGCAGCCACTACCGCTCTATTTCGGAGGTTTGCCGGCAGCTGTCGATCAACCGCGCGCAGTTCAACAAGTACCTGAGTGGGCAGAGCCGTCCGACGGCTTACAACCTCAAGCGCATTGGCGATTTCTTCGGGGTTGAGGATTACGAGCTGAATTTGCCCCCCGAGCAGTTCGCCCGGCTGATCGGCGCGCGCATTCCGTCGGAGCACAGCGGCCAGCACGACCCGATCAGCGAGCTGTTCAAACCGCTGCATGAGCATGCCGGCAACCTGTCGCGGTACTGCGGCTATTACTTCGAATACTCCAACTGCATGTCGGTGCCGGGCTCGATCCTGGTTTCGCTGGTGCACCTGCGTGAAGAGCGCGGCAGCTTCTTGTTCGAGCGCCAGGAGCGCCAAGAGCGCAGCAGTGCCACTGACGTGCACGCCGAAGTACGCTGCCGCTACCTGGGGGCGGCGTTTCAACTACAGGACCGGGTATTTCTCATCGACTACGAGTCGCTGACCCTCAACGAGATGAGCCAGACCATCCTCATCCCCAGCTTCAAGAGCCGCATCACCCGCCTCAATGGGCTCAAGACCGGGGTTTCCAGTGGCGACCGACGTAACCCCGCCTGTACCCGGGTGGTGTGGGAGTTCCTCGGCGAGGAGATCAACCGCATCAACGCCTATCGCCAGGTCAAACTGTATCGCCCGGATGACCCACGGATCGATGACGACGTACGCGAGCGGCTTAGCGTCGGGCCGTTGAGCAATGGCTTATTCGAGATCGAGTGAGCGTGCTCAATCGCGGATGAACGCCGCCACCACTTCGGCGACTTGATCGGCCACCTGCGGCGCATCGCGCAGATGCGCGGCGATGCCATGGTCGCAGTCGGTCAGTAGTAGACACTCCACGTGTGGCGCCGGCACCGAGCGCACCAGCGCGTGGGTGACTTCTTCCGGGATCGGGCTGTAGCGCTGCACCCCAGACAACCAGCGGGTGCCTGCCGACGTGCCTGGGCCTTGGCCGAAGGCCTTGGAGTTGAGCCCATCGTACTCACCGATCACCAGCAGTACCCGGCCCTGGAACTGGCGCAGGAACCCATAGCTGTCGCAATCGAGGAAGGCGTAGGGCTGGCGGATCGCGGCGCTGAACGCCGGGCCGAAGGGCGCCTGGTGTGCGGCGTCCGGATACACCGCAGGACAGATCAGCACCAGTTTGCGCACCGCGGGTAGCTGCGCCGCCATCTTCAGGGCAATCGCCCCGCCCAGGCTGTGGCCAATCAAGGTGTCGCACTGCTCGGCGATATGCCGATGAAAGCGCAACGCCTCGGCCAGGTTGATGGCCAGCGAAGGTGCCAGGGCGCCTGGTTCGCTGGCCCGGCTATGGCCGGACAGATTGCCGGTCAGCGAGCCGATACCCTGCTGCTGCAAGCGGTACAGCAGCGGGTTGAGCCGGGTGAAGTCCGAGCGGGCACCCCCGACCACAAAAACTGACGGTGCCTGTTCGGCATCCGCGAGCAGCATTCGCGCCTGCTGGCGGTAGCTGTCGAATGCCTCTTCGATGAACCGTTCCGCACCGGGGGCAGGCTCGTCGTATTGCCAGCAAGCGCGTTGTTCAGCGGTGGCTGTGAGATCCATCCCTCTCTCCTACAGGTTTCAGCCGCGTACCAGCAGCGGATCTTCGTTGATTACCAGCGGTTTGGCGAACGCAGAATAGCCGAACAGCCGTACTAACAGACGGCGGCCGTCTTGTAGCGTGTTGCGCCCGTGCAGTGCGCGGCTGTTATTGACCAACAGGGCAGTATCGGCATGCAGCACGAAGGGAATTGGCAAGGCTTCGCTGACCAGCGTTTGAAGCGCCTCGAAAGCCTGCGCCGCCGCCTTGC
The DNA here is from genome assembly GCF_051129895.1 of Pseudomonas sp. Je.1.5.c. NCBI lineage: Bacteria > Pseudomonadati > Pseudomonadota > Gammaproteobacteria > Pseudomonadales > Pseudomonadaceae > Pseudomonas > Pseudomonas sp. Je.1.5.c. The sequence goes on along the minus strand of NZ_JBCPSP010000024.1, from coordinate 29,931 downwards.
TGGCGTACTTACTGAGGCTAAAGCGGCTAGCGTTGTAGCGCATGGCGAAGCCACCATCTGGGTCGAACTGCAGCAAGGAGGTGGCAGCCCTGGCTTCAACGTCCTGCTGCGTCTGCCCGTGGTGGCGGGTTTTTAGCTCGAAAGATGCCGATGTCAGCGCCAGGCTGTGCACGCTGCTTAGCTGTTCGATGATGCCGCGTAGCGGAATGATGTGGGTGGGTTCATCGGCGGGGTTCCAGCGCGCGGTAATAATCAGCGCGGAGGGCGCCGGGGAACTTCCCTGGCAGGCGACTACCGAACACTGATAGGGCGCGTCGGTATGCGGGTCGAGGGATACGCCTGTGTGGGCAGCCGCGCGGGGTGCTGGGCCGGTGCCCTGATGGCGCGAAGGGACGTTGGCCTGGCCAGTGAAGTTGCCGATCAGCCTGACCTGCTTGCCGTCATTGTCGCTGTCGAAGGCAAACGCTCGATAGCGCACCATCTCCAGCAACAGTTGGTTGCGCGAAGCCAGGTATAGGCAGCGGGTGCTGCGTTCCAGGGTGGATAACTCAGGGAGCCTGGACGGCAGCGGATCGCTAAAAGGGCAGGGCATCTGCGAGTACATCAACGCTGCCAACCTGCCTTGGGCAAAGCGCTTGAGTACGTTGCGCTGGCTGGGATGAAGCTGGCGTTCCAGGCGCTGTGCCCATGTGCGGGCGAGCTGGGCCACGCCAGGGGTTTGCGGTCCGCCCAGATTAGCGAGGGCTTGGCAGGCTGCGACCAAGGCCTGGGCTTGCTTGGGCTCAAAGCTTAGGTAGGCGAATTCCGAGTCCTGCATGTTGAAACATTCCTTGTTACTACTGTTGTTCGGTAATCCCACCTGTCGAGCATCAGGCAGGCTGCCTAAATACCGTCAAGGGAGAGAACTAACTATTGGGCGCTGGAAATGCTTGGCGCGGTAGTCAGCTCATTCCGCTGGGGCTATAGGGCGTTTCCTACGGTGCAAAGTGGCAAGTCCAGGGGCTTGAGTCGGCAGGGGCGATTGCGCAGTTACCGCGCTCAAGTTGGACTTCCCCTGCTGGAAACCGCAAAATGCTTTCTTTCCTTTTATCGACCTGAGCGGACCTTTAGACCCTATGCGTATGCGCCTGATGCTGTTGGGTGGTGGCAATGCCCTCGGGCAAGCGCTGATTCGTCTCGGGGCCGAGGAGGACATCGGATTCCTGGCGCCGCGCCCGCCGGAAAAAGGCTGGGATCCGGCCAGCCTGACCCTGCTGCTGGATGAGCATCGCCCCGATGTGGTGATCAACCTCGCCTATTACTTCGACTGGTTCCAGGCCGAGTCGGTCAGCGAACAGCGGCTTACCCAGCAAGAACGCGCGGTGGAGCGCCTGGCCGAGCTGTGCCAGCACCACGAGATGATCCTCGTCCAGCCTTCCAGCTATCGTGTGTTCGATGGCTCGCGGGCCACCGCCTACAGCGAAAAAGACGAGCCGGTGCCGCTGGGCACCCGTGGCCAGGCGCTGTGGCGCATCGAGCAGAGCGTGCGGGCGACCTGCCCGCAGCATGTGCTGCTGCGCTTCGGTTGGGTGCTGGACGAGAGCATCGACGGGGCCCTGGGCCGCTTCCTGACCCGCGCCGAGCAACCGCAGGAGTTGCTCCTGGCGGACGATCGCCGTGGCAATCCTACCCCGGTGGACGATGCTGCGCGGGTCATCCTCTCGGTGATCAAGCAGCTCGACTGCGATGCGCCGCTGTGGGGCACCTATCACTACGCTGGCAACGAAGCGACCACGCCGCTGGCGCTGGGGCAGGCTATCCTCAGTGAGGCGCAGCAGTGGCACAAGCTGGCCGTGCAAGCGCCGACCGCGCAGGCCCACGCGGCCCGCCCGGATGCCAGCGAAGAGCCGCAGAATGCGGTGCTGGCCTGCAAGAAAATCCTCCATACCTTTGGTATCAAGCCACGCGCCTGGCGCGCCGGCTTGCCGCCCCTACTGGACCGTTTCTACCGACATGGCTGATGCTCCCATCCTGATCACCGGCGGTGCCGGCTTCATCGGCTCGCACTTGTGCGATGCGTTGCTGGATAAAGGCTACGCCGTGCGCATTGTCGACGATCTCTCCACTGGCAAGCGCGCCAACCTACGCCTGGATCATCCCAAGCTTGAACTGATCGAAGGTGATGTGGCCGACGCTGCACTGGTTGCCCGCGCGGCCAGCGGTTGCCGTGCAGTGGTGCACCTGGCCGCCGTGGCTTCGGTGCAGGCCTCGGTCGACGACCCGGTGAAAACCCACCAGAGCAACTTCATCGGCACGCTGAACGTCTGCGAAGCGATGCGTCTGAATGGCGTGCGCCGGGTGCTGTTCGCCTCCAGCGCGGCGGTGTATGGCAACAATGGCGAAGGGCAGTCGATTGTCGAGGATACGCCCAAGGCACCGTTGACGCCCTACGCTGTGGATAAGTTGGCCAGCGAGCAATACCTGGACTTCTACCGTCGCCAGCATGGCCTGGAGCCGGTGGTGTTTCGCTTCTTCAATATCTTCGGGCCACGCCAGGATCCATCCTCGCCTTACTCGGGGGTGATCAGCATCTTCAGTGAGCGTGCCACGCAGGGTAAGCCGATTACCGTGTTCGGCGATGGCGAGCAGACTCGCGATTTCCTCTATGTCGGCGATCTGGTCCAGGTGATGGTCCAGGCGCTGGAGCAGGAGCAGGTCGAGGAGGGCGCGGTGAACATCGGGCTGAACCAGGCGACGTCGCTGAACCAGTTGTTGGCGGCGTTGAAGCAGGTGGTGGGCAGCTTGCCTGAGGTCAGTTACGGCGCGGCGCGTTCGGGTGATATCCGTCATTCGCGGGCGGATAACCAGCGGTTGTTGGCGCGATTTGCGTTTCCTGAGCCGACGCCGATCGTTGTCGGGTTGGCGCAGTTATTGGGTAAAGGCTGAGATTTCAGGGCCGCAGAGCGGCCCCAAACCTAATGCCGCACCGTGCGCCTCAGACAATCCCCAGGCGCAAGTGCCCGCCCATCCTTAGCCCGCACCTGTAACACCTCTACCGGCTGCCCCTGAGCACTGTCCACCAATTGCGATCGCACTTCCCCCGCCTCGAACAGATACCGCTCCCCCCACTGGCGCATCCCAACCACGATCGGAAACACCGAGCGGCCTTTCTCGGTCAGTACGTATTCCTTGTAGGCACTGCCATCCGAGGCCGGTTGCAACTGCAGCAATTCACTCTCCAGCAACAGTTTCAACCGTGAGGCGAGGATGTTCTTCGCCAGACCAAGGTTTTTCTGAAACTCACTGAAGCGCCGCAGGCCGTCGAAAGCATCGCGCAGAATCATCAGCGCCCATCGATCACCAATCACCTCGAGGGCTCGGGCCACCGGGCATTGTTTATTTTGTGGGTCGAGCATGAGCCAAGCCTTCTCTTCAGTTCTGGTTGCAGATTAAAACCAGAATTGCTAGAAAGCTATCGTGTGGTTTCATTTTGAAACCAGATTGGCAAGGTATTGCACATGTCTTCGATCCAGTCTGCGACCGTCGGCCAAATCCCGCTGAGCCGCTCCCTGACGCTATTGCTCGCCGCGACCTGCGCCTTGGCTGTGGCCTCGGTGTATTTCTCCCAACCATTGCTGGAGTCGATGGCTGCCAGCCTAGGCGTAGCGACAGCCCGAATCGGACTGGTGGTGGGGGCGACCCAGGCCGGTTATGCGCTGGGGCTGCTGCTGGTGGTTCCGCTGGGCGATCTATTCGACCGCAAGCGCCTGATTCTTTCGCAGTTGCTGCTCTCGGCGTTGGCCCTGCTGGCTGTTGGCATGGCGATGGCCTGGGCGCTGCTGCTGGTAGCCATGAGCATGCTCGGCCTGATGGCGGTGCTGGTGCAGGTGGTCGTGGCCCATGCCGCGACCTTGGCCACCCCCGCCGAGCAGGGACGGGCCGTGGGTACGGTCACCAGTGGCGTGGTGCTGGGGATTTTGCTAGCGCGCCTGGTTGCAGGTGTGACGGCCGATCTGGCCGGTTGGCGCAGCGTATATTTCGCCGCTGCCGGGTTGACTGTGCTGATGGCCTGCCTGCTCTGGCAAACGCTGCCTAGCGCCAAGCCGGTGACAGCGTCAGTGAGTTACTTGCAGTTGTTGGCTTCGGTGCTGCGCATGTATCGACACGACCGCCTGTTGCGTCAGCGCGGTGCGTTCGCGCTGTTGATATTCGCCGCATTCAGCGTGATGTGGAGTGCCATGGTATTGCCGCTCAGTGCTGCACCACTGGCGTTGACCCATACCCAGATCGGTCTGTTCGGCCTGGCCGGAATTGCCGGGGCACTGGCCGCATCGGGCGCTGGACGTTTGGCCGATCAAGGCCACGGTCAGCGCACCACGGGGCTGGCCCTGGCGCTGTTGACGCTGGCGTGGATCCCCAGTGGATTGCTCGAACACTCGTTGCTGGCGCTGGTGTTGGGCGTGCTGCTGCTGGATTTCGCCGTGCAGGCGGTGCATGTCACTAACCAGACGCTGCTGTTGACTGGGCGGGGAGAGATGGCCAGCCGTTTGATCGGCGCCTACATGTGCTGCTATTCGGTAGGCAGTGGCCTGGGCGCAGTGGCGGCAAGTTGGGTGTATGCCCGCTGGGGTTGGCTTGCGGTGTGTGGACTGGGGGCGGGGTTCAGTGCACTGGCTTGGGGTTATTGGCTGTATCTGCGCCTACGCGGGGAGTAGAACGACACATGGCGGCCGCAGCCGCCATGTGAGGGCGATGGATCAGAACTTGTAGCCCAGGCCCACCATGTAGACCCATGGGTCTACATCCACGTCGACCTTGGTCTTGCTGTAGCCCAGTGCGGTTGGGCCATCGACGGTGGCCTTGGTGTCGATATCGACGTACCAGACCGAGGCGTTGACCAGCAGGTTGTCGGTGATCATGTAGTCCATGCCCAACTGGCCGGCCAGGCCCACCGAGTCTTGCAGCTTGAGGTTGCTGAAGCCCTGCTGTTTACGTTCGCTGCTCAGGTCTTCATCGAAGAACATGGTGTAGTTGATGCCCACGCCCACGTACGGTTGGAACTTCGAGCTTGGCTCCATCGGGAAGTACTGCAGCGACAGGGTCGGTGGCAGTTGCTTGATGTCCGCCAGCTTGCCGTCCAGGCCGCCGCCCAGGCCCTTGACGCCAACGGTGTGCTGGAACGGGGTGGCCGCCAGCAGCTCCAGGCCGATGTGATCGGTGAGCATGTAGGCGAAGGTCAGGCCCAATTGGGTATCGCTGTCCAGAGTAGCCTTGGTGCCCGAGACCTTGTTGCCGTCGAACTTCAGGTCGCCGCTATTTTCGTTGGGTGCGGTGGTGATGGCGCCGGCACGCAGGATGAAATCGCCCGCCTGGTGGGCGTGGGCAACAGGGGCTACGAGCGCCAGGGCAACGAGCGAGGCGCCGAGCAAGGACTTGTTCATGGAAGCTCCCAAAGGACGTTATTAAATGAGTAGTCCAATGGTACGGAGGCGTCTAAACCTAATGTTTGACCCAGCTCAAAGAACTGGCTTCACGAATCGCTAGCAGTTCTCATTTCAGCTCATAAGCGTAGATTTTCTCGGCTTCCATCTGATAACCCGCGTCGGCCAGCTCGCTGCTGCTGGCTTTGACCTGCATGCGCCCTTCGATCCAATAGGGCTGATAGAGGTCTTCGACGCGTACGCCCATCTCGCTGAAAATGTGCACGATCTGGTTCGACGGGGGTGGCGGTACATGGATGCACGCGCCGTAGTAGGGCACCAGCAGAAACTCGGTGGTGCGGCCCTCTTCGCTGACTTCCAGTGGCACGATGTAGCCGGGCAGTTTGACCTGCTGCTTGTCGAGTGCCTTGACCACTGGCGCGGCGGGGGCTTGTTGGCGCGCAGCGGGGGCGGCTTCGGCAGCCAGCGCGTCGCCGATCTGCGACAGGTCGTGCAGTGGCGTGAGCTGGGGCGGGATGACCGGGGCGCCTTCCGGGATCAGCGCCGGCCAGTCCAGCTCGCGCGGCTCTGCGGCCCAGGCTAGCGGCGTCAGCGCTATCAGCACCAGCAGCAACAGGATTTGCTGTGTGGCTGCCCGCCTGTGCGCGGGCTTGTCGAACTGTCGAACCGCAGCGAACAGGTGTGTAAGGTTCTGGATCATTGCCACTACTCAGAGATGAATCGACAAACCATCGGCCAGCGACTGCCGATAGGCACGCCAGGCTGGCACGCTACCCATCAGCAATGCCGCCCCAAGGATGATAGCCAGCAGCGTCCACTCATGTGCGCTGGGCCAGGCCAGTGGCAGGTACAAACCATAGTTGGCCTGCACATAGCCCTGGGCCAGGGCGATCCCGGTGTACAGTAGCCCCAGCCCGGCGGCAATACCGGCCACCGCCAGGGCCAAGGCTTCGAGCACCAGCAGGCCGGCGATATGCCAAGGCCGGGCGCCGACCGAACGCAAGATGGCCATCTCCCGCCGCCGTTCGTTGAGGCTGGTGAGAATGGCAGTGAGCATGCCGATCAACCCAGTCAGCACGACGAACAGCGACACCACGAACAAGGCCTGCTCGGCCGTGCCCATCAGGCTCCACAACTCCTGCAAGGCCACGCCTGGCAGGATCGCCAGCAACGGCTCAGTGCGGAACTGGTTGATCTCGCGCTGCAAACTGAAGGTGGCGATCTTGTTGTTCAGGCCCAGCATGAACGCGGTAATCGCAGCAGGCTGCAGGTCCATGGTCCGCGCTTGCTCGGCGCTGATCCTGCCGGCACCGCGTGCGGGCACGCCGTTGTGCCAGTCGATATGAATGGCCTCCATACCGCCGAGGCTGATGTGCAAGGTGCGATCGACTGGCGTGCCGGTGCGCTTGAGCACACCGACCACAGTGAACGGCTTGTCATCGTGCTTGACCAGGCTGATCGCCGCCACGCCGTGGGCCAGCACCAGTTTGTCGCCAAGCCCGTAGTGCAGCGCATCCGCCACTTCGGCGCCGAGCACCACCTCGAAGGGATCATCGGCGAACGCCCGGCCCTGGCTCAGTTCCAGGTGCTGGCGCCGACCGTATTGGTAATGGCTGAAGTAATCGCCCGTGGTGCCCATTACCCGGTAGCCGCGATGAGAGTCGCCCAGGGAGATCGGGATGGCCCACTTCACCCGTGGATCCTTGGCGTAATGCTGGTAGCTGTCCCAACGGATGTTGTTGGTGGCGTTACCGATGCGAAACACCGAGTACAGCAGCAAGTTGACCGACCCGGAGCGGGCGCCGACGATCAGGTCGGTGCCGCTGATGGTGCTGGCGAAACTGGCGCGGGCCTCGGTGCGCACGCGCTCGACGGCCAGCAGCAGGCACACCGACAGGGCAATCGCGAAAGCGGTCAGAAAGGCGGTGAAACGCCGGTTGGCCAGGCTGGCCAGGGCAAGGCGGAGCAGGTACATCAGGCCTCCCGGGGCTTGGCGGCGCGATTGAGTTCGGCCAGGGACAGGTGACGGTCGAACAGCGGTGCCAGGCTTTGGTCATGGCTGACGAACAGCAGGCTGGAGCCGGCCGCCCGGCATTCGTCGAACAGCAACCGGATGAACGCCTCGCGGGTATCGGCGTCCAGCGCCGAGGTCGGTTCGTCGGCGATCACCAGTTCAGGCTGGCCGATCAGCGCGCGCGCCGCCGCCACCCGTTGTTGCTGCCCGATCGAGAGGGTGTCGGCACGTCGAGCGAGCAAGGCCGGATCGTCCAGCCCCAGGTGCGCTAGCAACACCGCAGCGGCCTGGTCGATGCTGCCGTGGCGCTGGCTGGCGCGTTCGGCGCGACTGCGTGAGAAGCGACAAGGCAACTCGACGTTCTCGCGCACCGAGAGGAATGGCAGCAGGTTGAACTGCTGGAAAATGTAGCCGGTGTGATCGACCCGGAAGCGGTCGCGGGCGCCTTGGCTCAGTTCACCGAGGGCCTGGCCAAGCAGGCGAATGCTGCCTTGGCCGGGCAGGTTCACCCCGCCCAGCAAACCGAGCAGGGTGGTCTTGCCGCTGCCGCTGGGGCCTTTGAGGAACATCGCCTCACCGCGCTCCAGGCGAAACTGGGCAATCTCCAGCAGTGGCGGCTGGCCCGGCCAGGCGAACAGCAGATCTTGCAGGTCGATCAGCGGCTGACTCATTTAGAAGGCGACCACCGCTTTGCTCGGCGTGGCCTCCACACCTTTCTGACCATTGGGGCCGATCAGCTGCAGATTGATCTTCTGCGTTGCCGGGAAGGCTTTGAACAGCGGGGTCAGGTCGAGGCTGCTGAGCTTGTCCGGCGTGGCGCAGGTCAATTGGTAGTGGGCATGGATATCGCTGTGCTGGTGCTCATGGGCGTCGCCGTCGTCATCGGCTGCAGGCTGGTCGCCGAACAGCGGGCTCTCCAGCTCTTGCGCGTCTTCGCTGCAACCGGCGGCCTTGGCCAGGCCGAACAGCTTCAAGGGTTGTTCGAGCTGCTGGCGCACGGCGGCGACTTTGGCCTTGTCGGCGTCGCTGCTGGCGGCGTGCTCGAAGCCCACCAGGTTCATCGCCGGGCTGTCCAGTTCCAGTTCCAGGGTGCTGCCGTCGAGTACCGCATTGAGCTTGGCCACACCATGTTCATGAGCGCCGAGGCTGCCGTGGGCATGGTCGTGATCATGGTCATGGTCGTCGTGGGCATGGGCCACGGCCAGGGGCAGCAAGGCGAAGGGCAGGGCGAGGAGCAGGCGGCGCATGGACGACTCCGGGAGCGTGCGGGAAGGGTTTGGTAATGTTATAACAACTTTTCTTGGCCACGCCAGCCGCTTGGCGAAGGTTTCATGTCGTGGGAGCATGGACGCCATTGATCCTGTTGGAAGGAAGGCTTCGTGAGAATACGCGGAACGATTGGTGACTGGCCGGTGGATCTGAGCATCGAGCTGGAACCGGAGGAGTGGGCGCAGTTGGGGCGTCAGCTGGAGGTGCCGGTGGCAGAGGCGGTAGTTTCCACGACGAGTGCAGCGCCACGCCAGGACGATGGCCAGTGGGCGGCGGCGCGTGAGGTGCTGCGCGCGGCTGGACAGATGAGTGGGCCAGAGTTGCTGGAACGCTTGGAAGGGCTGGCGGGCAGTACCGCGGCGGGCAAGCGCCTGCTGGTGCGCTTGCGCCATAGCAGTGAAGTGAAGGTGCAAAGCGGGGCGGATGCCCCGGTTTATCACTGGCTCGGATGAAAAGCATCGCGGGGCAAGCCCGCTCCCACGTGAGCTTAAGCTCTGTACGAAAAGCCTGAGACTTTTCATGCAGGCCTAGTGGCGAGCCACGTGAGCTTAAGCTCTGTACGAAAAGCCTGAGACTTTTCATGCAGGCCTAGTGGCGAGCCACGTGACCTTCGGCTCTGTACGAAAAGCCTAAGACTTTTCATGCAGGCCTAGTGGCGAGCCACGTGAGCTTAAGCTCTGTACGAAAAGCCTAAGACTTTTCATGCAGGCCTAGTGGCGAGCCACGTGAGCTTAAGCTCTGTACGAAAAGCCTAAGACTTTTCATGCAGGCCTAGTGGCGAGCCACGTGACCTTCGGCTCTGTACGAAAAGCCTAAGACTTTTCATGCAGTCCCTAGTGGCGAGCCTCGTGGGAGCGGGCTTGCCCCGCGATGAGCGTTGGCGCTGTTAGAACAGCGCCGCCGCCAACTTGCGACGATAGACGCTGACCAGCGGGTGATCGCTGCCGAGCAACTCGAACACCTGCAACATTGCCTTTTGCGGCAAGCCGTTCTCATAGCCGCGATTACGCTGGAACAACTTCAGCAAGCCATCGAGCGCCGCTTCGTACTGCTGACGCGCCAGTTGCTGAATGCACAGTTGATACGCGGCCTCATCGTCCTGCGGGTTTTGCGCCAGGCGGCTCTTGAGCTCGGCCGCCTCCGGCAGGCTGGCAGCCTGGCGCAGGAAGGTCAGTTGCGCCTTGGCGCCGGCCAGGGCCGCCTTGTGCTCATCGGTCTTGACCGCATCGAGCACCACTTGCGCCTCACCCAACTCACCCCGCTCGGCCAGGCAGCGCGCATACAGAATCAGCGCTTCGGCATTGCTGTTGTCTTCACCCAGCAGGGTCTTGAGCGCGGTTTCGGCATCGGCGAAGCGGCTCTCGGCGAACAGCGCCTTGGCTTCTTCGAGCGGCGAAGCAGTGGGCGCCGCCGGCATCTGCACATGCGGTTCGAGCAGGGCGCGGATGGCCGACTCAGGCTGGGCACCAGCAAAACCGTCGACTGGCTGGCCGTCCTTGAACAGCACCACGGTGGGCAGGCTGCGGATGCCGAACTGGGCAACCACCTGCTGTTCCACATCGCAGTTGATCTTGGCCAGCAGCAGTTCGCCCTGGTAACCCTCGGCGATCTTCGCCAGTAGTGGCATCAGCGCCTTGCACGGCGCGCACCACTCGGCCCAGAAGTCCACCAGCACGGGCTTGTGGAAGGAGTTTTCGATGACCAGTTGCTGGAAGTTGGCGTCGGTGGCGTCGAAAATATACGGCAGGGCGTTGCTATCTGGTGCTTGGCTCATCGCGACTCTCGCAAATCTCTGGATGGCACCACTATAAAGGCTCGCGGCTGGCGTGGTACAGGCTGACCCGGCGGAATTCGTGTGGCTCGGCCAGGTCCGGCAGGGTCAGTGCTTCAAGCACCCCCAATGGCTGGTACAACGGGTGGCTGAAGTCGCGCACCCGCGAGTCAGCGACCAGCGCCTGGCGGCCTCGGCTAAGAAACGCATCGAGCAGTGGCAGGTTGGCGCGATCGTAGAGCACGTCTGCCACCAGGATCAGGTCGAAGCGATCGGCTTCGGCAAAAAAATCGCTGCTGTAACCCAGTTCGACCTCATTGAGCGCCGCGTTCGCCTGGCAGGCTTGCAACGCCAGCGGATCGAGGTCGCAGGCCACCACTTCCAATGCCCCCGCTCGCGCGGCAGCGATCCCGGCGATGCCTGAACCGGCGCCGAAATCCAGCACGCGCTTGCCACGCACCAACTCCGGGCGCTCGGCCAGGTAGCGCGCCATGGCCAGGCCGCTGGCCCAGCAGAAGCTCCAGTACGGCGGGTCTTCGAGGATGCGTTGGGTTTCTTCGCTGCTGAAGGCGCGATTCATGTTCTGCGCATCGATCAGCCACAGCTTCAAGGCGCACTGCGGCAGCTCGCTGGCGACCAGCCGCGCTTCACCGATCAGGCCGCTCAGGGCCTGTTGCAGATGCAACGGCGCCATCTATGGCGCCTTCTCGAAGCGCAGTGGGCCAGTGGCTTGGCTCGCGGCTTGAACAATACGCTGCGGTGGCAGGTGCATGATCAGCTGGCCGGAGCGGCTGGCGCGGCCACGCAATTCGACCCTGGCCCCGGCCGGGAATGCCTCGGGATTGAAGCGCAGCTGATAGGGCAGGGCCTGGCCGGTACCGATCAGGTTGCTGCTGGCCAGCAGGCGCTGCGGCCGGTCGCGTTCATCGATCACCAGCAGCGCCAGTTCGACGTCGGCGCCTGCCGGCACCTCCAGCAAGGTGCCGCTGATTTCGCGCTGGTAGGCCGGTAGCGGCCCCAGTGCCGGCGCCTTTTTCGCGACCTTGGGAGCGGGCGCTGCAGTGGGCTGCTCGCCTTTGGGTTTATCGCTGCTGCAGGCCGTCATCAGGCCAGCGAGACAGAGCACGACGAGCGCTCGATAGTGCATGGTGGAGTCCTTCACGGGCAGAATTGATTGGATGGTAACCCCTTTGGCTTGTCTTGCCAGTCGGATGCGCTACCATGGCCCTCCCTTTTTTTGTTGCCTGCCACCATGCACTGTCCCTTTTGCGGTGCCAACGACACCAAGGTCATCGACTCGCGCCTGGTCGCCGAGGGCGAACAGGTGCGTCGCCGGCGCGAGTGCGTCGCCTGCGGCGAACGCTTCACAACCTTCGAAACCGCCGAGCTGGTGCTGCCGCGGCTGATCAAGCAAGACGGTACACGCCAACCGTTCGATGAAGACAAGCTGCGTGCCGGCATGCAGCGCGCGCTGGAAAAGCGCCCGGTCAGCGTCGAGCGGCTGGAAGCGGCGCTGGCCCACATCAAGCACAAATTGCGCGCCACTGGCGAGCGTGAGGTCAAGTCGCTGGTGGTGGGTGAACTGGTCATGGCCGCGCTGCGCGAGCTCGACGAAGTCGCCTACATCCGCTTCGCCTCGGTCTACCGGCGCTTCCAGGACCTCGACGAATTCCGCGAAGAAATCGACCGCCTGGCCCGCGAGCCGGCTAAAGAGTAAGCATGCCCAGCCAGATCGCGATTCTCGACGCCCACTACATGGCCCAAGCCCTGCAACTGGCCCGCAAGGGCCAGTACAGCACCCATCCCAACCCGCGCGTGGGGTGCGTGATCGTTCGCGACGGCGAGGTGGTGGGCCAGGGTTGGCACGTACGCGCCGGTGAGCCGCACGCCGAGGTGCACGCACTGCGCCAGGCTGGCGAACGCGCTAAAGGCGCCTGCGCCTACGTGACCCTGGAGCCGTGCAGCCACCATGGGCGTACCCCGCCGTGCGCCGAGGCACTGGTCAAGGCCGGCGTCGCCCGGGTAGTCGCGGCCATGCAGGACCCCAATCCGCAAGTGGCCGGCCAAGGCCTGCGGCGCTTGGCCGAGGCGGGTATCGAAGTCGCCAGTGGCGTGCTGGAAAGCGAAGCGCGCGCGCTCAACCCAGGTTTCCTCAAGCGTATGGAACACGGGCTGCCGTTCGTCCGGGCCAAGCTGGCGATGAGCCTGGACGGGCGCACGGCGATGGCCAGTGGCGAGAGCCAGTGGATTACCGGCCCTGCCGCGCGCGCCGCCGTGCAACGCCTGCGCGCCCGCTCCAGCGTGGTGTTGACCAGCGCCGAAAGTGTGTTGGCCGACAACGCCCGGATGACCGTGCGTGGCGAACAGTTGGGCCTTGATGCAGAAACCACGGCCCTGGCCCTGTCACGCCCACCGCTGCGCGTGTTGATCGACGGCCGCCTGCGTCTGCCGCTGACGGCGCCGTTTTTCCAGGCAGGCCCGGCGCTGGTAGTGACTGCGGCGGCGGCTGATCCGCGTTACGCCCAAGCCGGTCACGAACTGCTGTGCCTACCCGGCGCCGAAGGCCGGGTCGACCTGCCCGGGCTGCTCAGGGCCCTGGCAGCGCGTGGCGTCAATGAAATTCTCCTGGAGGCCGGCGCCGGCTTGGTGGGGGCCTTCGCCCAGCTAGGCCTGATCGACGAGTTCCAGTTGTTCGTCGCCGGCACCTTCCTCGGCTCCCAGGCCAGGCCGCTGCTGGACTGGCCGCTGGCGCGGATGAGCCAGGCGCCGCGGCTGAAAATCACTGAAATGCGCGCCGTCGGCGATGACTGGCGGGTCACGGCCATCCCCCTGCCGGCCACCGGCGTATAATGCCTGGCTAGCCCAGCGCAGCCCTATTTGCGAGGACAACCGCATGTTCACCGGCATCATCGAATCCATCGGCACCATCCGTAGCCTGACCCCCAAGGGCGGTGACGTGCGCGTCTACGTCCAGACCGGCAAGCTTGACCTGGGCGACGTCAAACTCGGCGACAGCATTGCCGTCAACGGCGTCTGCCTGACGGCCGTCGACCTGCCGGGCGACGGTTTCTGGGCTGACGTCAGCCGCGAAACCCTCGAGTGCACCGCCTTCGACGACTTGAAAAGCGGCAGCCCGGTCAACCTGGAAAAAGCCCTGACCCCGACCACCCGCCTGGGCGGTCACTTGGTCAGCGGCCACGTCGACGGCGTCGGCGAAATCATCTCGCGCAGCGATAACGCCCGCGCCATCCAGTTCCGCGTGCGTGCGCCCAGAGAGCTGGCCAAGTACATCGCCCACAAGGGCTCGATCACCGTCGACGGCACCAGCCTGACGGTCAACGTGGTCGATGGCGCCGAGTTCGAGCTGACCATCGTCCCGCACACCCTGTCCGAAACCATCATGGCCGACTACCGCCCAGGTCGTCGGGTGAACCTTGAGGTCGACCTGCTGGCCCGTTACCTGGAGCGTCTGCTGCTGGGCGACAAGGCTGCCGAACCGAGCAAGGGCAGTAGCATCACCGAAAGCTTCCTGGCCGCCAACGGCTACCTGAAATCCTGATTGAGAAGGGGGTGCCGAGTGGCGCTCAACAGCATTGAAGAGCTGGTGGAAGACATCCGCCAAGGCAAAATGGTCATCCTCATGGATGATGAAGACCGCGAGAACGAAGGCGACATCATCATGGCCGCCGAGTGCTGCCAGCCTGAGCACATCAACTTCATGGCCAAGCACGCCCGTGGCCTGATCTGCATGCCGATGAGCCGCGAACGCTGCGAAACCCTCAAGCTGCCGCTGATGGCGCCGCGCAATGGTTCGGGCTTTGGCACCAAGTTCACCGTGTCGATCGAAGCCGCCGAAGGCGTCACCACCGGCATCTCCGCTGCCGACCGTGCGCGGACCGTGCAGGCGGCCGCAGCCAAGGACGCCAAGGCCGAAGACATCGTCAGCCCCGGTCACATCTTCCCGCTGATGGCCCAGCCTGGCGGTACCCTGGCCCGCGCAGGCCACACCGAGGCCGCCTGCGACCTGGCGCGCATGGCTGGCTTCGAGCCGAGCGGGGTGATCTGCGAGGTGATGAACGACGACGGCACCATGTCGCGTCGCGCCGAGCTGGAAGTGTTCGCTGCCGAACATGGCCTGAAGATCGGCACCATTGCCGACCTGATCCACTATCGGATGATCCACGAGCGTACCGTTCAGCGGGTTTCCGAGCAGCCGCTTGACAGCGAACTGGGCCAGTTCAACCTGGTCACCTACCGCGATTCGGTCGAAGGCGATGTGCACATGGCACTGACCCTGGGCAAGATCTGCGCCGAAGAGCCGACCCTGGTGCGGGTGCACAACATGGACCCGCTGCGCGACCTGCTGATGGTCAAGCAGCCAGGCCGCTGGAGCCTGCGTGCGGCGATGAGCGCGGTGGCCGAGGCCGGCAGCGGCGTGGTCCTGCTGCTGGGCCACCCACTCGATGGCGACGTGCTCCTGGCGCATATCCGCGAAAGCGCCGGCGAAACCCAGGTCAAGACGCCGAGCACCTACAGCACGGTCGGTGCCGGTTCGCAGATCCTGCGTGATCTGGGCGTGCGCAAGATGCGCCTGATGAGCTCGCCGATGAAGTTCAACGCGATATCCGGATTTGATCTGGAAGTTGTAGAATACGTGCCCTCTGAGTGACACAGGCGCGCTAGTTGCCCTGGCGCTCGTGTCCAAACCCTCCTGCAGGCCGTCTACGGCGGCCTCGCTCTTTAAAATGAGAACACCGGAATGACCCTGAAGACCATCGAAGGTACCTTCATCGCCCCCAAAGGTCGCTATGCTTTGGTGGTTGGCCGCTTCAACAGCTTCGTCGTCGAAAGTCTGGTAAGCGGTGCCGTCGATGCCCTGGTACGCCATGGCGTCAGCGAAAGCGACATCACCATCATCCGTGCTCCTGGCGCCTTCGAAATCCCGCTGGTTGCACAGAAAGTCGCCCAACAAGGCGCTTACGACGCGATCATCGCCCTGGGCGCTGTGATCCGCGGCGGTACCCCGCACTTTGAATACGTGGCGGGCGAATGCACCAAGGGCCTGGCCCAGGTGTCCATGGAGTTCGGTGTTCCGGTGGCCTTCGGCGTGCTGACTGTCGACTCCATCGAGCAAGCCATCGAGCGTTCCGGCACCAAGGCTGGCAACAAAGGTGCTGAAGCTGCCCTGTCCGCCCTGGAAATGGTCAGCCTGCTGGCGCAGTTGGAGGCCAAGTGATTAGCGACGAAAGCGATCGTTTCAACCCGCGCGATCCAAAACCTGCGGATGCCGGCAAGCCCTCGAAGAGCGCCAAGCGCCGCGAAGCCCGCAAGCTCGCGACCCAGGCCCTCTACCAGTGGCACATGGCCCGGCACTCGCTGAACGAGGTCGAGGCGCAGTTTCGGGTCGACAACGATTTCTCCGATGTAGACGGCGCTTACTTCCGCGAGATCCTGCACGGGGTTCCGGCCAAGGTGAAGGAAATCGACGAGGCTCTGGCGCCGTGCCTGGACCTTGCCCTGGAAGAGCTCGACCCGGTTGAACTGGCCGTTCTGCGCCTGTCCACCTGGGAGTTCATCATGCGCGCCGATGTGCCGTATCGCGTGGTGATCAACGAAGGTGTGGAGCTGGCCAAAGTGTTCGGCGCCACCGACGGTCACAAGTTCGTCAACGGTGTACTGGACAAGCTCGCTCCGCGTCTGCGTGAAGCGGAAGTCAAGGCGTACAAGCGCTGATTGCGGCGCTGACCAGCCATGGGTGAGTTTGAGCTGATCCGCCATTACTTCGCTGCCGCGCCCTGTGCGCAGGGCGGCGAAGGCGTGGCGTTGGGGATTGGTGACGACTGCGCCCTGCTGGACCTGCCTGCTGCGCAGCAGCTGGCGGTGTCCACTGATACCCTGGTCGCCGGCGTGCATTTTCCTGCCGTCTGCGACCCTTCGCTGCTTGGCCAGCGGTCCTTGGCCGTGGCCGCCAGCGATCTGGCCGCGATGGGCGCCACGCCCATTGGTTTTACCCTGGCGCTGACCTTGCCCGAGGTCAGCGCGCAGTGGCTGCAGGCTTACGCCGAAGGCCTCAATCGCATGGCCCGCCGCTGCGGCCTGAGCCTGATCGGCGGCGACACCACCCGTGGTCCCCTGAGCATCACCATGACGGTGTTTGGCCGCGTTGCACGTGGGCAGGCGTTGCTGCGCAGCGGCGCCCAGGTGGGGGATCTGCTGTGTGTCGGTGGTGAACTGGGCAATGCTGCTGGCGCCTTGCCGCTGGTGCTCGGTGAACGCCAGGTCGAAGCCGACTTGGCTGGGCCCTTGCTGGCCCATTACTGGTCGCCCTCGCCACAATTCGCCCTTGGCCAGGCCCTGCTTGGCAAAGCCACGGCGGCCCTGGACATCTCCGATGGTCTGTTGGCCGACTGCGGCCATATCGCCAAGGCCTCCCGGCGGGCGCTCGAGGTGAACCTGGCACAGGTGCCGGTGTCACCTGCTCTGCAGGGCTTTCTCGGCTCTGAAGCTGCGCGCCAGGCCGCGCTGATCGGTGGCGACGACTACGTGCTGGCCTTCACCTTGCCGCCGGCACAGCTTTCATCCCTGCGCGCCGCTGGTGTGCCGGTCCATGTCGTCGGCCGCGTGCTCGATGGCGAGGGCGTGCGCCTGCTGGACGAGCAGGGCCAGGACATCACCCCGCAGCAGCGGGGCTATCAACATTTTAGGGAGACACCGTGACCGACCACCCCAACCAGGTGCCTGCGGAGTTCGTTCCGCCCTCGGTCTGGCGCAACCCGTGGCACTTCATCGCCTTCGGCTTCGGCTCTGGCACTCTACCCAAGGCTCCTGGTACCTGGGGCTCCCTGGTGGCGCTGCCGTTCATCCCGCTGTGGCAGATGCTGCCAGACTGGGGCTACTGGCTGCTGCTGGGCGTGACCATGCTGTTTGGCTTCTGGCTGTGCGGCAAAGTGGCAAACGACTTGCGCGTGCATGACCATGAAGGCATTGTCTGGGACGAAATGGTCGGCATGTGGATCACCCTGTGGCTGGTGCCGGAAGGCTGGCAGTGGCTGCTCGCAGGGTTCCTGATGTTCCGCTTCTTCGACATCCTCAAGCCGTGGCCGATTCGCTGGATCGACCGGCATGTGCATGGCGGAGTCGGGATCATGCTCGACGATGTCCTCGCCGGGGTCTTTGCCTGGCTGGGCATGCAAGTTCTGGTGTGGGCGGTGGCCTGATACTTAGGAGCGGGTGGATGGGCATAAGGACGGCGTTGCTGGCGATGTTGCTGCTGCTCAGCGGCAGCGTGTGTGCCGCTAACGTGCAGGGTCAGCACCCTGCGCAGATCCACCTGGTCAGTGAAGAATGGCTTGACTACACCAATGCCGACGGCACCGGGGTGGCCTGGGACGTACTGCGCAAAGTGTTCGAGCCGGCCGGGGTCAAAGTGCTGACCAAGAGTGCGCCTTACAGTCGCGCGGTGGGCTTGGTCAAACGTGGCGAAGCGGATGCCTGGGTCGGCTCCTACAAGGAAGAGAACGACGACAACCTCTATCCGCGTTGGCATTTCGACATGGACCATATCTATGCCTTGGGCCTTGCCAGCAAGCCGGAACCTACCCCTGAGAACATTGGCCAGTACCGGTTGGCCTGGGTGCGCGGCTATGACTACGGCAGTTACCTGCCCAATGTTCGTGAATTTCGCGAGATCCAGCGGCGTGAAGGGATCCTGCCGATGCTCGAGCACGAGCGAGTGGATTTCTACATCGATGCGCTGACTGAAGTCGACTACGTGCTGGGCCAGGCGGCGCAGCCTGAGCGCTTCCGGCGTACCCATATCGCTGAGTTGCCGCTGTATCTGGCATTTGCCAAGAACGAACAGGGTAAATCCTTGAAAGACTTGTTTGACCGGCGCATGGAGCAATTGGTGCGTAGCGGCGAGCTGAAAGCGATCTACGAAAAGTGGCAGCAGCCGTATCCATTTACTGCGGACAGTCAGCCCCATTAAGTTGGCTTCTTCGCGGGCAAGCCCGCTCCCACAGCTACCGCGCAGATCTGAGGCTTGCGCTGAGTCATGACTGACTCAATACAAATGCTCTGACCGACTTGGCCCCTATGGCAGCAGCCGTATCCTTTTACTGCGCACAGTCAGCCACATTGAGTTGGCTTCTTCGCGGGCAAGCCCGCTCCCACAGCTACCGCGCAGATCTCAAGCCAGCGGTGAGTCATGACTGACACAATAAAAGTCTCTGAGCGACTTGGCCCCCTGTGGGAGCGGGCTTGCCCGCGAAGAGGCCAGTGCTGGCACCCTGCAATGTTCAATAAGCATCGAACTTTTCGATCTTAAGCCACGGTATTCAGCCT
This sequence comes from Pseudomonas sp. Je.1.5.c, assembly GCF_051129895.1. Taxonomy (NCBI): domain Bacteria; kingdom Pseudomonadati; phylum Pseudomonadota; class Gammaproteobacteria; order Pseudomonadales; family Pseudomonadaceae; genus Pseudomonas; species Pseudomonas sp. Je.1.5.c. Next base: position 11,114 of record NZ_JBCPSP010000024.1, on the reverse strand, counting down.
GCGCATATGCGCCAGCCTGCTGATACAATCGGCTCACGTGAAATTCCAAGTTACTTATCAGGAGCACAACGTGCCCGTCGTCTTTGTTGCCGCCTCGAAACTCCCGACTCCCTTCGCGACCTTCACCATGCATGGCTTTCTCGACGAAGCCACTGGCCGTGAGCACGTGGTGCTCAGCCTGGGTGATATCGCTGACGGCGAGCCGGTGCTCGGGCGCCTGCATTCCGAGTGCCTGACCGGTGATGCCTTGTTCAGCCAGCGTTGCGACTGCGGCTCGCAACTCGAAGCCGCCCTGCAAGCCATCGCCCGTGAAGGCCGTGGCGTGCTGCTGTACCTGCGCCAGGAAGGTCGTGGCATTGGCCTGTTGAACAAGATCCGCGCCTATGAGCTGCAAGATGGCGGCGCCGATACCGTCGAGGCCAACGAGCGCCTGGGCTTCGCCGCTGACCAGCGCGACTATGCCATGTGCCTGCCGATGCTCGAGCACCTGGGCGTCAAGGCGCTGCGCTTGATGACCAACAACCCGCGCAAGGTCAAGGCGCTGACCAGCATGGGCATCAACGTCGCCGAGCGCGTGCCGCTGCATACCGGCCACAACCCGCACAACCGCCTGTACCTGGCGACCAAGGCTGGCAAGCTTGGCCATATGATGGGCACCGAGCACCAAGGTGAGGTGCCTCAGGCGTGACCCGCAGCGAGGTGAAGCGGCGCCTGGCGCTGGCCTGGTGGCAATACCTGGCAGTCGGGCTGTTGCCGCTGCCAGTGATGGCCTGGGCCTTCGGTGGTGGCGACGGACTGATCCCGGTGCTGGCCATGCCACTGTTCATCGCGGGAGCCGCGACCATGTTCCTCAGCCTGCCACGCTTCGGTGCCTACAAGCGGGCGTTGATTGCCACCTCCAAGGTGCTCGGTACGCCTGAAGAGCCGGCCGCCTGGATCGAGCTGGCGCGGGTGCGGCGCATGGCCATGTTGTTCGCCTGCATCCCCGCCTGGGTCGCCGCGTTGTCAGTCTTGGTCGGGCTAGAAGCGGTAGCGCAAATCCTCCTGGCGCTGTCCACCTTGGTGTTGCTGTACCTCTATCGCATTCCGCGTCAGCTGGGCTGATGCGCGTCTTTCTTTGCCTGCTGTTGCTACTGGTTGGTGGTGCTCACGCAGCGGCTGGGCCACGGGTAATCAGCCTGGCGCCGTCGATGACGGAAATCATGCTCGAGCTGCACGCCGATGACCTGCTGGTGGGGATGCTCGACGGCGGCGAACGGCCCGCAGGGTTGGCTGCGTTGCCTTCGGTGGGGCGTCACGGCCAGCTGGACATGGAGCGCCTGCTCAGCCTCAAGCCCGACTTGCTGCTGCTCTGGCCTGGCAGTGTTGCCCCGGCCCAGCGCGATCAGCTGCGCCGCCTGGGCATCGCTACCTTCAGTGATGAAGCGAAAAACCTCGACCAACTGATCGAGCAGATCGAGACCATCGGTGTGCGGGTGGGTCGCGCTGAGCAGGCTCGGCACTATACCGCGCAACTGCGTGCCCGCCTGCAAGCGCTGCGCGAGCGCTACCAACGTGATCGGCCGCTGGCGGTGTTCTATCAGGTGTGGGACAAACCGCTGTATACCTTGGGTGGCCAGCAGATCGTCAGCGATGCGCTGACTGTCTGTGGCGCGCGCAATGTCTTTGCCGACCTGACGCAGCCGGCGCCGCTGGTCAGCGTAGAGTCGGTGCTGGCGCGTGATCCAGAAGTGATCCTGGCCGCTGACAACGCGCAGCTGACGCCGTGGAAGGCCTGGCCGCAACTGCGGGCCACGGCCAATCAGCAGCTGCTGGTGGTGCCAGACAAGGGCCTGGAGCGGCCCAGCGGGCAGATGATCGAAGCGACCGCCAAGCTCTGCGCAGTGCTCGACGCTAGAGTGCCGGCGTCCAGGTAAGGCTCAGCAGCCAGGTGCGGCCTTCTTCGCGATAGCCGTAGTTGCTGTTGTCATAGCTGTACAGCGCACGGCTGTAGCCTTTGTCCAACAGGTTATCCAACTTCAGGTCGACCCTGATCTGCTGGCTGGCCGTCCAACTGCCACGCAGGCCAAGCAAGCCATAGCCTGCGAGCCGATTGAGGTTCTTCTCCTCGTTGTAGCTGCTGCTGACCGCCTGCCAACTGCCACCGACACTGAACCGTTCGAACTGCCGATCGACATCCAGGCTCAGGGTGCGACGGGCGCGGCGGGCCAGGGTGTGCCCGCTGTCGCGATCACGCGGATCGATCACCGCCAGGCCCAATTGGGCCTGCCAGGCTTGCCACTGCTGATGCAGGGTCAGCTCCACCCCGTCGATGCGCGCGCTGGCCACGTTGTAGGGCTTGGTCTGCATGTCGGGGAAGATGATCGCGTCACGCAGGTCGGTGCGGTACAGCGAGGCTTCCAGGCGGCTGCTGCTGGTCAATTGGCTGCGCCATTGCAGCTCGTAACTCTTGGAATGCTCGGGCTTGAGCTCAGGATTGCCGTACTGAGGATCGTAGAGATCATTCAGCGTTGGTGCGCGAAAGCCCTCGCTGTAGGACAGCAGCAGGTCGTTGCGCTCGTTTACCGGCAGGGTCAGGCTGGCACTCAATGTGGTTTCGCGGCCGAACTGCTGGTTGCGGTCGTGGCGCAGGCCAAGTTCGCTAGAGAACCCTTCGCCGGCATAACGATGCTGCACAAATACCGCACGGTTCCAGCGACTGCCCTCGATGAACTCGGTCGTGCCCTGGGCGCGGTCCTGATACCAATCGCCACCCAGCAACAGGCTGTGGCGTTCACCCAGGCTCAGGTCGTTCTGCCAGGTGACCTGGTCACGGTAGGTGTTGTAGACGAAGCGCTCAGCGCTGAGTTTGTCGCGCTTATCGTCGCGGTTCTCGCTGTGGCCCAGTTCCAGGCGCGAGTGCCAGGCGTCATTGAGCTGCGCGTCGAAGTAGCTGCCTACGCTGCTGACACTGAAGTCAGTGTAAGGCTTCTGGCCGAAACTCTCGAAGGTGACCGGGTCGAAGCGCCCGTAAGGGTTGTCGTATTCACTGCGACCACGGCTGTCGAGCAGGTTCAAGCCGGCTTCGAAGCGCTCGTTGAAGGTGTGGCTCAGGCTTAGGTTGAATGATTGGTTGCGATAGGCGTCATGGTCACCGTCGCTGGCAAAGGACGGGCCGGTCGAGTCGATGCCAGCGGTTTCGTCCAGGCTGGCGCCCAGACTGAAACGGGTAGCGTCGTCACCGCCAGACAGGCCCAGGCTGCGCTGCCAGGTTTGGTTGCTGCCGGCCGCCAGGCGCAGGCGCGGTTGCAGGCCAGGGCCGCTGCTGCGGCGGGTGAAGATCTGGATAACCCCGCCAATGGCGTCGCTGCCATAGACCGCCGAGCGCGAACCGCGCAGCACTTCGATGCGCTCGATCTGGTCGACGTCGAGAAACTGCAGGCCGCTGTCGCCAGAGGTGGCGTTGGCGATACGCACGCCGTCGACCAGCACCAGGCTCTGGGCGGCCTTGGTGCCGCGGATGAAGATCCCCGGTAGGCTGCCGCGACCGCCGGTGGGGGCGACCTGGACGCCGGGCACGCGGGTCAGTAGGTCGCTGACGCTGCTCGGTTGCAGGCGGTCGATGTCGCTGCGGGTGAATACGCTGTTGGCAGCGCTGGTGGTGGTGCGCGATTCAACCTGACGGCTGGCGCTGATCAGCACGTCGGGGAGTTTCAGGGCATCGTCGCGGGCCGGTTCGGCGGCCAGCAGGGTGGTCGGCAGGCAGAGCAGGGTGGTGAGGGTTGGGATTTTCACTGGCAGTTCCATCGCTATCGCGGGGCAAGCCCGCTCCCACGCAAGCGAGCAGATAGCGTCTGTCTGCGTGGGAGCAGATAGCGCCACGCCTGCGTGGGAGCGGGCTTGCCCCGCGATTGAGCCGCAAAAAATCAGAGGCCGAGCTTGGCCATCCGCGCGCGCACCGATGCTTCGATCCCCGCCGCATCCAGGCCGCATTCGGCCAGCATCTGTGCAGGCTTGGCGTGTTCGACATAGATGTCCGGCAGCCCCAGGTGCAGCAGCGGCTTGAGCAGCGCCTCGCGAGCGAGGAACTCGCCCACCGCAGCGCCCGCGCCGCCCATGATGGCGTTCTCTTCGATGGTCACCAGCAGTTCGTGGTTGGCCGCCAGCTCGCGTATCAAGGCCTCATCCAGTGGTTTGACGAAGCGCATGTCGACCACGGTCGCGTTGATCTGCTCAGCCACGTGCAGGGCCTCGGCCAATTGCACGCCGAACACCAGCAGGGCGACTTTCTCGCCCTGGCGACGGACCACGCCTTTACCAATTTCCAGCGGCTCAAGATCGCCACTGATCGGCGCATTCGGGCCAGTGCCACGCGGATAGCGTACCGCAGCCGGGCCGTTGTACAGGTGGCCGGTGCTGAGCATCTTGCGCAGCTCGTTCTCATCGCTCGGGGTCATCACCAGCATGCCGGGGATGCACCGCAGGTACGACAAGTCGTAGCTGCCAGCATGGGTCGGGCCGTCTTCACCAACCAGGCCGGCGCGGTCGATGGCGAACAGCACATCGAGGTTCTGCACCGCCACGTCGTGAATCAGCTGGTCGTAGGCACGCTGCAGGAAGGTCGAGTAGATCGCCACCACCGGCTTGGCGCCTTCGCAGGCCATGCCCGCAGCCAGGGTCACAGCGTGCTGCTCGGCAATGGCCACGTCGAAGTAGCGCTCGGGGAAGCGCTCGCTGAACGCCACCAGGTCCGAGCCTTCCTTCATCGCCGGGGTAATGCCCACCAGGCGATTGTCGGCGGCGGCCATGTCGCACAGCCATTGACCGAACACGGCGGAGTACTTAGGGCCGCTGGCTTGTTTCGGCGCGACCGGTTTGTCGGCAGGTTCGAGCTTGGTAATGGCGTGGTAGCCGATCGGGTCGACCTCGGCGGGGGCGAAGCCCTTGCCCTTTTTGGTCACCACATGCAGGAACTGCGGGCCCTTGAGGTCACGCATGTTGCGCAGGGTGGCGATCAGGGTCGGCAGGTCGTGGCCGTCGATCGGGCCGATGTAGTTCCAGCCCAGCTCTTCGAACAGGGTGCCGGGAACCAGCATGCCCTTGGCATATTCTTCAGTGCGCCGGGCGATTTCCCAGGCGCCAGGCAAGCGCGAGAGGACCTTCTTGCTGCCCTCGCGCATGCTTGCGTAGGTGCGGCTGGAGAGGATCTTGGCCAGGTAGTTGGACAACCCGCCGACGTTGCGCGAGATCGACATGTCGTTGTCGTTGAGGATCACCAGCATGTCGGCGTTGACTTCCTGGGCGTGGTTCAACGCCTCGAAGGCCATGCCCGCAGTCAGCGCGCCGTCACCGATCACCGCGATCGATTTACGCGGGCTGTTTTGCAGGCGGGCGGCAATCGCCATGCCCAGCGCGGCACTGATCGAGGTGCTGGAGTGGCCGACGCCGAAGGTGTCGTACTCACTTTCGACGCGGCGCGGGAAGGCGGCGATGCCATCCTTCTGGCGCAGGCTGAGCATGCGCTGGCGGCGGCCGGTGAGGATCTTGTGCGGGTAGGCCTGGTGACCGACGTCCCACACCAGACGATCGTCCGGGGTGTCGAAGACGTAGTGCAGGGCAACCGTCAATTCGATCACGCCCAGGCCGGCGCCGAAGTGCCCGCCAGTCTGACCAACGGTATAGAGCAACTCCTGGCGCAATTCGTCGGCCAGGTTCTCCAGGTCGGCTTCAGCCAGCCGGCGCAGGCCGGCGGGCGTATCGGCGCGGTCCAGCAACGGGGTGACCGGGCGTTCGCGGGGGATCTCTTGAAACGTCGTGGGCATCAGGCGAGTCGTTATAGGTTTGAAGACGCGGCAGTTTACCCCATTGTGTAGGAAGCTGCCCATTCACAGGGGGGCGGTCCAAGCTTGCTGAAGCAATACCGGCGGCGTGGCGAGATCTGCTTAGTTTAGTGGCGCCGCTCGACGATATAGCGGGCCAGCGCGCGCAGCGGCTCGGCGTTATCACCAAAGCCGTGCAATGCAGCCAGCGCCTGGTCGCGCAGCTCGATCGCGTAGGCCTTGGCCGCATCCAGGCCAAGCAAGGCTGGATAGGTCGGTTTGTCACGGGCTATGTCAGCGCCCTGGCGTTTGCCCAAGGTGGCGGTGTCACTCTCGACGTCGAGGATATCGTCCTGCACCTGGAAGGCCAGGCCGATGGCCTGGGCATACACCTGCAAGGCATCCAGTTGGGCCTGTTCGGCGCGCGCGCTGGCCAGGGCGCCGAGGCGCACGCTGGCTTCGATCAGGGCGCCGGTCTTGTGCCGGTGCATGTACTCCAGGGCTTGCTGGTCGAGCTTCAAACCCACCGAGCCGAGGTCGATGGCCTGCCCGCCGACCATCCCGGCAGGGCCGGCGGCCTTGGCCAGGGTCTGCACCATGTCCAGGCGGGTGGCAGCGGTTTGGCTGCTCAGGCGCGGGTCGAGCAGGGCGTCGAAAGCCAGGCTCTGCAGGCCGTCGCCAGCGAGGATCGCGCAGGCTTCGTCGAATTTTTTATGGGTGGTCGGCTGGCCACGGCGCAGGTCGTCATCGTCCATCGCCGGCAGGTCATCGTGGACCAGCGAGTAAGCGTGGATCAGTTCGACCGCACAGGCCGCGCCATTGGCGTCTTCGGCCGGCGCGCCAAAGGCTTCGCAGGCGGCATAGGCGAGCAGCGGGCGCACGCGCTTGCCGCCATTCATCACGCTGTAGCGCATGGCTTCATAGAGCCGCTGCAGCTCTGCCGACGGCGCCTGGAACAGCTGTTCGAGAGCGGCATCGACGCGTGCCTGGCAGGTGGCCTGGTAGCTATTGATCATTCTTGCGGCTCCGCGTCGAACGGCTGAGCGGCCAGCTCGCCGTCGCGCTCGAGCAGGATTTGCACTTTTTGCTCGGCCTGGGCCAGGGCGCCCTGGCAGTCACGGGTCAGGGCGATGCCTTGCTCGAAGGCGGCCAGCGACTCTTCCAGCGACAATTCACCGTTCTCCAGGCGCTCGACCAGCGCTTGCAGATCGGCGAGGGATTGTTCGAAATCGATGGAGGTTTTTTTGCGGGCCATGGCGACTGTCTCGGTGGCATTCAGAACGGCGCGACACTAGCAGAGCGGGGCAGGGGGAGCAAATTGCCGAGGCCTATCGTTCGTCGCATTTTGTTTCATTTGCCTGCGAATATTCGTATTGCAATTTCAGAGTCTGTCCGATTGTGGCGTTCAGACCCCTCTGCCATAATCCCGCGCGCTCTGCGCCGGGGCTTGCATGGCAGCCGCCGCCCCTCCCTCCACGTCACGTAACGGACTACGTTGTGAGCTTCCTTTCGATCGAATTCGGCTTGTGCTTCACGCTGTTCTTCCTGCTCTATTGGAGCCTGTGCTGGAGCGTGCGTTTGCAGAATGCGCTGCTGCTGACCGCCAGTTATGCCTTGGTGGCCAGTTTCAGCCTGCAATCGCTGTACATCCTGCTCGGCTACAGCGCACTGGTGTACCTGCTCGGGCAATTGACAGCGCGCTATCCCGGGCGCTGGTTCAACCCGGTCTTGTTACTGGCCCTGGTGCTGGGCTGCTTCTATCTATTCAAGTACCAGGAGTTCTTCGTCGCGGGTGCGCAGAGCGCGCTGGCAGCGCTGGGGCTGACGGTTTCGCTGCCGATTCTGGAGTTGCTGGTGCCGATCGGGCTGTCGTTCTATGCCTTCCACTCGGTCAGCTACCTGGTGTCGATCAATCGCCGTGAGCTTGCGCCTGTGCCCGTGCTGGATCTGGCGCTGTACCTGGCGTTCTTCCCCAGCCTGGTGGCGGGGCCGGTCAATCGTGCAGCGCACATGCTGCCGCAGATTCGCCCACAGGCCATGCGCCAGGTACTCGAGCCACAGCGTGCGCTGGGGCTGATCGCCCTGGCGGTGGTGAAGTTATTCTTCTTCAGCGCCTGGCTGGGCAGCGAGTGGGTCGATCCGGTATTCGACACCCCCGGCAGCGCCAGCCCCGAGCAGGTGCTGCTGAGCGTGTATGGCTACAGCTTCCTGATCTATTTCAACTTCAGCGGCTACACCAACCTGGTCACCGGTATCGCCCTGCTATTGGGAGTGCGCTTGCCGGACAACTTCAACGCCCCCTACGCGGCACATAACCTCAAGGAATTCTGGGCGCGTTGGCACATCAGCCTGTCGCGCTTCATCCGCGATTACGTGTACATCCCGCTGGGCGGCAACCGGCAGGGGGTGTGGCGGGGCAACCTGAACATGTTGCTGGCCATGCTGGTGTCCGGCCTGTGGCACGGCGCGAGCCTGAACTTCATTATCTGGGGCGCGCTGCATGGCGTCGGTCTGGCGATCTATAAGCTGTTCGACCAGTTGTTGCCTGGCTTTGCCCGACTGCCTGGGGCAGGGCTGCTGGCTCGCCTATTGACCTTCCATTACGTCGCCTTCGCCTGGATTTTCTTCCGCAGCCCAACCCTGGACAGCGCCCTGGAAATGCTCGGCGATATTGCCCAGGTCAGTGTCGCGGGGCTGAATTCGTCCAGCGGCCTGCTGATTCTGGCCAGCGTGCTGTTGGTGGCCAGTTATCCCCAGTGGCTGAGCTTGCTACGCCAGGGTTTCGCCGCGAGCCAGCGGTTGCCCTGGCAGCTCTATCCGATCCCGCTGGCGTTGTTCGTGTCGCTGGTGATCTTCGCTTCGCAGTCGGGTGTGCCGGGGTTCATTTATGCCAGCTTCTAATGCCACGTCGTTGTCCCAGGTGCAGCTGAGCGCGGCCAAGGCGCTGTACGCCATCGTCGTCACCACGCTGTTGTTGTTCTGGCTGAACCAGGACTCGATCAAGCTCTATTGCCAGCAGAAGTATCACCAGAGCTGTGAGCTGCCGGTCATTGGCCAACTGCCGGCCTGGCGCCTGGGCGCGGGCTTGACCATGGCATTGGGCGGGGCGCGCGACAGCTTCCTCGACAGCCTCGAGCGCCAGACCCAGCTCGCCAAGGCGCCAGAGCCGCAAGTGCTACCGCCACCAATGCCGGTGGTGACGGTCGATCTGGAGCGACCACTGCTGCCGAGCAAGCCGCCAGCTAGGGCCGTGCACACTGCGGCGGCGCCATCGGTATCAGCTGATGCTGTGACGCCGCCAGTCGCCGCCGCGCCGGCGCCCACACGTCCGTCAACTGCGCCACCGCTATTACAGCCGGGCACCGTGGCAGCCTTGGCGGCCGGTGATGAGGTATTCCTGGTCGGCGACTCACTGATGCAGGGGGTTGCGCCGCATCTGGCCAACAGCCTGCGCAAGCGCTATCAGATCAAGACCGTCAACCTCAGTCGGCAGAGTACCGGCCTGGCCTACCCAGGCTTCTTCAACTGGCCCAAGACCGTCGCCGAGACCCTTGAGCGTGAGCCGAACATTCGCCTGATGGTGGTGTTCCTTGGCCCCAACGATCCGTGGGATATGCCCCAGGGCAAGGGCAAGCCGTTCCTGCGCTTCAAGTCGCCGGAGTGGGAAGTGGCCTATCGCGCCCGCATCGATGCGATTCTCGAGCAGGCACGGGCGCATCAGGTCCAGGTGATCTGGGTCGGGCCGCCGAATATGAATCAACCGCGGCTGTCTTCGGCCATGGCCTATCTCAGTGGTCTGTACCAGCAGCAGGCAACGCTGTTCGGCCAGCACTTCGTTTCGGCCAACCCGTTCCTCGGCTATCCGGACGAGCAGTTCTCCTTTACCGTGCAGTCGCCGCAAGGCAAGCGAATCAAAGTCCGTTATGACGACGGCGTGCATTTCACCATCACCGGGCAGAAGATGATTGCGGCGCAGGTACTGTCGCTGATCAGCTTCCCGGCCCTCACCGTTACAGGACATTGACCATGCGCCAATGGCATCACCTGCTGGGCCTGGCCCTGCTGATCAGCAGCGTGCCCGGCTGCAGTGCCGGTGTGAGCGTGCCGGCCCAGCCTGCGCCCGCCAAAGTTGCCACCGCGCCCGCCACTCGCCAGGACGGCAACCTCGGCGTGTTCGCCGACAAGTTGCGCAACGCCAGGCGTGCGCCTGTCTCTATTGTCCAGCTGGGTGACTCACATACCGCCGCCGACCTGTTCAGTGGCGAGCTACGGCGTCTGCTGCAAGCGCGCTATGGCGATGGTGGTATCGGCCTGGTGCCGGCGACCTCGGTGCCGGGTATCCGCAATGATCGGGTGATCATCAACAGTGAGCGCCGCCAGTGGGAGTTGATCTCGGCGCGTAACCAGCAGAGCAGCCAGTTTCCTCTGGGCGGCTACCTGTCGTTGCCGCTCGCAGCCCGGCCTAAGGTGAACCTGCAAGCGCGCGACGCCGATGCGCAGCGTTACAAGGTGTCTGCCTTGTACCAGGCCAGCCGTAACAGCACCTTGCTCGCCAATGGCAATCAGCGGCGCATGCTGCCAGCCACCAACGGTCAGTGGCGCTTGAGCCCAGCGTTTAACAATCTTGGCCTGCCGATGCAGCTAGGCCTGGAGGGGGGCGAGGGTGTGCTGCTGGGTGGCTGGTACCTCCAGGGGCAGAAGAATGCCGGGGTGACCTATTCCTCGCTGGGCATCAATGGTGCGCGTCTGGAGGTTGTGGATAAGTGGCAGCCCGGTTGGCAAGACAGCCTCAAGCTGTTGCGACCGGACCTGGTGATCCTCGCCTACGGCACCAACGAGGCGTTCGATGACAAGCTCGACCTGGCGCTGTACCAGTCTCAGCTCGATGCGACCCTGAGCAGCTTGCGCAAGCAGTTGCCGCGGGCGGCGATCTTGTTGGTCGGGCCACCGGACTCGATCAAGCAGCGCAAGGCGCGTTCATGCGCAGCCAAGCAGCCACAGCCGTTGGCTGGGGTGGTGCGGGTGCAGCGGCAGATGGCGCAGAAACACAAGGCGTTGTTCTGGGATTGGCAGGCCTACATGGGCGGGCCATGTTCGATTGCCCGGTGGCAGGCCGGGGGGCTGGCGCGAGGGGATCTGGTGCACCTGACTGGCGAGGGTTATCGCAAGAGTGCGGCGGGGTTGTATGAGTTCTTGAAAGGGTCGCTTCGGTTGCGCTGAGGCGGCCAACGCCATCGCGGGGCAAACCCCCTTACACGCGGCATAAAAACAGCGTGGGTGCGGGCTTTCCCCGCGATAGGGTTGCACAAACACTTC
>NZ_JBCPSP010000023.1:0-91954 GCF_051129895.1 Pseudomonas sp. Je.1.5.c | reverse complement strand
CCCGCCATGCCCCTGAAAAAAACCGGCACCTGCCTCTGCGGCGAAACCCACCTGAGCGCGACCATCGACAACACCCAAATCAGCGCCTGTCACTGCAGCATGTGCCGCAAATGGACCGGCGGCCCACTGCTGGTCGTACACTGCAGCAACCCCCCGCTGATCGAAGGCCGCGCGCCAAGCGTCTACGATTCCTCCGACTGGGCCCAACGCGGTTTCTGCGGCAAATGCGGCACCCACTTGTACTACCGGCTCAAGGCCAACGACTTCTACGCCATCCCCGTCGGCCTGCTCGATGGCGAGGAAGCCTGGGACTTCGATCTACAGATATTCGTCGAACAGAAACCCGCCTGGTACTGCTTCAAAAACCAGACCCGGGAGCTGACCGGCCAGCAAGCCTTCGATGAGCTGAGCTAGCTCACACTTGGCGCAACAACCATTCGGCAAACACCTGGGCGGCCGGTGAGGGCAAGGTCTGGCGGTCATGCACCAGGTAGTCGGCCTGGCCGGTACGTACCTCGAAAGTCGATACCGGTTGGATCAAGCCGCTGTTGATCCGATCCCGGGCCATCGACTCCCAGCCCAAACCGACCCCCATGCCCTGCATCACCGCATCGAACACCAGATTCACCTGGTTGAAGGTCAGCGCATCGGCCGGGGCTTGGTAACGCACGCCGAAATGACCGAACCAGTCATGCCAGTCCAGGCAGTTCCAGGCCGAGGCGTCGAGCTGGATCAAAGTCAGGGCCTGCAACTGCTCCAGGCTCTCGACCTGGCTTAGGTCCCAGCCGCTGCTGGCAATCGGGTAGACCACCTCGTCGAACAGCTTGCGCGCCTGCAGCGAACGCCATTGGCCATGCCCGTAGAGAATGCCGAAGTCGTAATCGGCGATCAGGCTTTCGTTGATGTCGTTGCTGGCATGAATGTTCACGGTCAGCTCAGGATGCTGTTCGTTGAAGCGCAACAAACGCGGAAACAGCCAGTACTGGGCTACCGCATGGGTGCAGATGACGCTGACATGGCGATCGCCATGGCCGCTCTTGAGCCGCTGGACGTGAGCCAGAAGCTTATCCAGCATCGGCTCGACAAAGCCATGAAAGTGCTCGCCAGCGCTGGTCAAGCTAATGCCGCGGGCGCGGCGTTCGAACAGTTGCGTGCCCAGCTCGTCTTCGAGCAGGCGGATCTGCTTGCTCACCGCGCTCTGGGTCAGATACAGCTCGCCCGCTGCGCGGGTGAAACTGCCGGTACGGGCCACCGCCTCAAAGGCAATCAGGGTGTCGAGAGGCGGCAGGTGACGGCTGTAGCGGCTCATTGGCGATCCGGATCATTGTAGTTGTTCGCCCATCTTAGCTATTCCGCTACGGAATGGCTGCATGAGCAATGATCTTTTGCCGCACAGCGACTCGGCAGGTAGCCTGCGCGCATCTTCAAAGGGGAGCAGACAGGTGAAACGCGGTGTGATGTATGCCGGCATGGCCGGGGCGTTGTGGGGCATGGTGCTGATGGTTCCTGAGCTGTTGCCCGAATTCAATCCGATGCTGCTCAGCAGTGTGCGCTACCTGATGGTGGGGGTGATCTCGCTGTTGCTGGCGCTGCCGATGGCGCGTCAGCTGCGGCAGCTGACCCTGGTCGATGGGTGGATGCTGCTGCGCCTGGCGGTGATCGGCAACCTGGTGTACTTCGTTTGCCTGGTGGCGGCCATCCAGCGCCTGGGCGTGGCGCCGGCGTCGTTGATCGTCGGCGTACTGCCGCTGACCATTACCTTGTATGGCCGTAACGACAGCGGCGCAGTACCGCTCAGGCGCCTGGCCGGTCCGCTGGCGTTGATCCTCGCTGGCATGCTGTGCATCAACCTGCAGACCTTCGCTTTCGCCCCGGGGGCGTTGGCCGACAAGCTCATGGGCCTGCTGTATGCCTTGGTGGCCCTTGCTTGCTGGACCTGGTACGCCGGGCAGAACAGTCGCTACCTCAAGCAGTGCGGCCACTTCGACAGTCATCAATGGTCGGTGCTGTGCGGGGTGATGACCGGTTTGGCCAGCGTGGTGATGGTCGCGTCCTTGGCCATCTGGCAGCCGCAGCAGTTGCACGTCGAGGCGCCGATGGCGCGTTGGTGGTTGTTCTGGGCCTGTAGCCTGGGCTGTGCGCTGCTTGGCTCATGGCTGGCCATGGCGCTGTGGAATGCAGCGTGCAAGCGCTTGCCGTTGACCTTGAGTGGCCAGTTGATCGTGTTCGAGACCTTGTTCGCGCTGCTCTACGCCTTCCTTTGGCGCCAAGCGGGGCCGAGCGCGCTGGAAGCGGCGGCGATTGTGCTGGTGATTGGCGGTGTGCTGTGGTCGATGCGCCAGCACGAGGCGCCGCCTGAGCTTGCCAAACCGGTGCATTCCTGAGAAAACGGCGCCCTACGTTTGCCCTAAGAGAGAACGCCATGAGCGACCCATTGCAGATCATTGACCTTGAGCCCGGCGACGGCAAGGCCGTGGTCAAAGGTGCCCTGATCACCACCCAATACACCGGCTGGCTGGCTGACGGCAGCGAGTTCGACTCGTCCTGGTCGCGTGGCAAGCCGTTTCAGTGCGTGATCGGCACCGGTCGCGTCATCAAGGGCTGGGACCAGGGCCTGATGGGCATGCGTGTGGGCGGCAAGCGCAAGCTGCAGGTGCCGGCGCACCTGGGTTATGGCGAGCGCACGGTCGGCGCCATCCCGGCCAACTCAGACCTCACGTTCGAGATCGAACTGCTCGAAGTCCTGACCCGCGACGACTGACACCAACGTTTCCCGGGAATGACTTCATTTGGCAAAGTTACCCGCCTAAAGTGAATTTTGCTCACGCAAGGTGGTCAAGGATGGGCCTCGTCTGGGAGTTGGTGTGCAACCCATCCCGGGCGACGAGCATGGAATGCAGGCACGGACGCCTCCCTTTTTTTGCCGGATGAGTCCATCGCCATGAAGTTGCCGCAGTTTATGCGACGCCGTCATCTGTTTCTCGCCGCGGCGCTTGCCGCGATTCTCGTACCCTTGAGCCTGGATGTGGTGGAAAGTCACGACCAGCCCGCCGATGGCACGCAGACCCTGGTGTTCCTGCGTCACGCCGAAAAGCCCGGCGAGGGCCTGGGTCAGTTGAACTGCCAGGGACTCAATCGCGCCCTGGACCTGGCCACCTTGCTGCCCGAGCGTTTCGGCGATGCCGACTACGTGTTCGCCGCCAATCCTTCCCGGCATGTCGAGGAGGGCAGCCAGGACTTGCGCTACAGCTACATTCGCCCCTTGATGACCATCACCCCCAGCGCTATCCGCCTGGGCCTGCCGGTCAATATCGACTTCGGCGCCAATGATTACGACGAACTGGCCGACGAGTTGTTGAGCGACAAGTATCGCAACGCCACGGTCTACACCGCCTGGTCGCACGGCTACTTGCCGGACCTGATCAACGCCGTGGCCGGCAAAGCCCTGGGTGATGAGCGGGTGATCACCCAGGACTGGAACAATGACGATTTCGACACCCTGTATGTGCTCACCCTGACCTGGCACGACGGCGAAGCCAGCCTGCTTAGCCGCAATGTGCGCCAGGGCCTCGATGGTGGCAAGAAGACCTGCCCGACCTGATCAGGGCTAGCCCTGGCTGGTGAGCGCAGCCCGGAATCTGCGATGCTTGCGCGGTGGATTCGAGCAAGGAGCAGGGCATGGGCAAGCGGGTAACCGTGATTGGCGGTGGGGTGATCGGCCTGGCCAGCGCCTACGCGCTGGTGCGTGAAGGCTGCCAGGTCGAGCTGATCGAAGCGCGCGACAGCCTGGCCAGCGCCACCAGCTTTGCCAATGGCGGGCAATTGTCTTATCGCTACGTGGCGCCGCTGGCCGACGCCGGTGTGCCGTGGCAGGCGTTGGGCTGGTTGCTGCGCAGTGACTCGCCGTTGCGCCTGCGCCTGCGTCTGGACCCTGCCCAGTGGCGTTGGTTGGCCGCCTTCGTGGCGGCGTGTCGCGGCTCGGTCAACCGCCGCAATGCTGCCCAGTTGCTTGAATTGGCGTTGCACAGCCAGGCGGTCATGGCGCGTTGGCGCGAAGAGGACCATCTGCACGGATTTGCCTGGCGGCGCAACGGCAAGTTGGTTGCGTTTCGCACCCAGGCGGCGTTCTCTCGGGCTTGCGCGCATCGGCTCGACCCGGCCACTCAACAGATTGTCGCTGGCGCCGAGCTTGGCGTGCTCGACGCGGCGCTGGCCGATGCGCCGTTCATCGGCGGGGTATATACCGCAGACGAAGAAGTCGCTGACTGTCATCGCTTCTGCCAGGTGCTGGCGGAGCATCTGCGCGCTTCAGGGCGATGTGAGTTTCGTCTGGGCCAAGCGGTCACTGGGCTGCGGCACGATGGCAGGCGGGTGACGGCAGTGGAATTGGCTACTGGGCAGCTGGACGTCGAGCACCTGCTGTTGTGCGCCGGACATCGCAGCCCGAGCTTGGCGCTGCCGGGGCTGAAGCTGCCGATCTATCCGCTCAAGGGCTATAGCCTGACTGCGCCAGTGCTGGCGCAGCATCGGGCTCCGCAGGTGAGTGTCACTGACTATGAGCGCAAGATCGTCTATGCCCGGCTGGAGAATCAGCTGAGGGTGGCGGCGATGGTGGATATCGTTGGCTTCGACGATGCTGTCGATCCGCGCAGGTTGCGCAGCATGCAGCGCTTGGCACAGGCGACGTTGCCTGAGGCGGCGGATTATCGGCAGGCGGTGGAGTGGGCCGGGATGCGCCCGGCGACGCCCACCGGGGTGCCGATTCTCGGCGCTACGGCGTATCGCAATGTGTGGGTGAACCTGGGGCATGGGGCCTTGGGGTTCACCTTGGCTTGTGGCAGTGCTCAGCGGCTAGCCCAGCTCATTAACTGTCGGGAGTGATGGTGCCTGTACCGGCCTCTTCGCGGGCAAGCCCGCTCCTACAGGGATTGCGCAGTTCATGTAGGAGCGGGCTTGCCCGCGAAGAGGCCGGTAAAGGCGACTGCGATCTTAGCGGCCGAACCGCATCGGCCAGCCCACCACTTTCTTCACCCGCGGCGTCGCATAGGTCCGTACCTTGGAAGTGCTCAAGCCCATCCGCACCAGCGACTCGGCAATGGTCACCGCCGCACTGACGCCATCGACCACCGGCACGCCAGTGCGCTGGCGGATCTGTTCATCCAACCCGGCCATGCCGCCGCAGCCCAGGCAGATCACCTCGGCCTTGTCATCCTGCACTGCCCGTGCGGCCTGCTCGACAATCGCCTCGACCGCTCGCTGCGGATCGGCCTCAAGCTCTAGCACCGCCAGCCCGCTGGCGCGCACCGAGGCGCAGCGCTCATACAGACCGGAGAGCTTCAGGCGGTCTTCGATCAAGGGCACGGTGCGATCCAGGGTGGTCACTACCGAGTAGGCATGGCCCAGGTACATCGCGGTGCTGGCGGCCGCGTCGGTGATGTCCACCACTGGTACGTTTAGCAGCTCTTGCAAGCCCTCGCGGCCATGTTCGCCATAGCCGGCCTGGATCACCGCGTCATAGGGCTGGTCATAGGCCATGACCCGGTCCATCACGGCAATCGCCGCCAAATAGCTTTCGAAGTTGCCTTCGACTGATTCAGCGCCGAACCAGGGCGTCAGGCCGACGATCTCGGTGCCGGGCGAGGCGACGCTGCGCGCCTGTTCGGCAATGGCCTCGGTGATGGCTTCGGTGGTGTTGACGTTGACGATCAGAATGCGCATGCACGTTCCTCCTTGATCAATGGCTGCTGTGGTCGACGGCGATGCACTCGCCGCTGACATCGTGGTATTGGCGATTGCGCGGAGCGATCAGCAGGTACAGTGCGGCAGCGATACCAGCACCGATCAACCAGGAGAACGGCGCAATGCTGTGGAAGCTCGGGACCAGGGCCAGGACGATCGCCAGCAGCGCCGCCGGAACGAACACCGCCACTGCCCGCAGGTTGACGCCTCGGGTGTAGTGATAGGCGCCGGCTGGGTTTTCGCTGTACAGCTCTGGCACGTTGATCCGGCCTTTGCGCAGCAGCCAGTAGTCGGCCATGATCACCCCGTACAGCGGGCCGAGCAGGGCGCCCAGGCCTGACAGGAAGTACACGATCACCAACGGGCTGTTGTACAGGTTCCACGGCAGGATCAGCACCGCCAGGGTTGCGCTGATCAGGCCTGCGCGGCGGAAGTTCAGGTGCCGGGGTGCAAGGTTGCTGAGCACGAACGCCGGCGCCACGAAGTTGGCCATGATGTTCACCGCCACCGTGACGATCAGGAAGGCCAGGCAGCCCAGTACCAGAAACGGCGTGCTCGGGATGGTAGCGACGATCTGGGTCGGGCTGTCGATCACCTGACCGTTGATCTGGAACTGCGCACCGCACAGCACCACGGTGATCACCGCGAACACCAGGATGTTCACCGGCAGGCCCCAGAAGTTGCCGACACGGATGGTCTTGCGGCACGGCGAAGAGCGGGCGAAGTCGCAGAAGTTCAGCACCAGGGTGCCGTAGATCGCCAGCCACAGCGCACCGCCGGCAAAGATGTTGCGCCACATCTCATAGCCGCTCAGTGGCTCGGCCACCGACCAGGCAATACGCGTATCGGCCTGGAAGTACATCCACCCAGCCAGGCTCGCCACGGTGAGCAGAATCACCGGGCCGGCAAACGCCTCGTAACGACGGACCATCTCCATGCCGTAGGCGAGGATCACCAGCTGTACCAGCCAGATCGCCACGAAGCACAGCCAACCCAGGCTCGACAGGCCGAGGATGCTGTCCTGGTCATAGGCCGCCACTTGCGGCCACACCGCAGTGAGCAACACCCGCAGCACCACCGAAGCCAGATAGGTCTGGATACCGAACCAGGCGATGGCGATCACCGCGCGGATCAGCGCCGGAATTTGCGCGCCGTGGATGCCGAAGGCGATCCGGCTGATCACCGGGAACGGCACGCCGGTCTTCTGCCCCATGTAGCCCGAGAGGTTCATGAAGAAGTACACCAGCGCCGCGCCAATGGCCAGCGATAGCAAGATCTGCCAGCCACCCAGGCCGAGGGCGAACAAACCCATGGCGAACGAGTAGTTGGCGATGTTGTGCACATCGTTGGTCCACAGGGCAAAGATGCTGTAGCCGCCCCAGCGGCGACCTTCGCTGCGGGTCGGGGCAAGGTCGCGGTTGTGCAGCCGCGGGCTGAGTTCAAGCTCGGGCGCATGGCCGGCCAGGGTCGAGGTGGGGGAGGTGCTGGCGACGGATAGTTCAGGGGCAAGGTCGAGGCTGCTACTCATTCCGGCGGCTCCTGATGCGGCTGCCGGCGATAAGCGGGCGAGCTGCACGGGCTCGTCATCTCATCGTTGCAGGCAGTGGCATCACTGGGTTCTCGAGGCAGCGGCCCTTAGGGATCAGGCGCTGCGTTATTGTGTATTTATGTTCCGTAAACTTTGTATACAAAACACAAACACACAAAAGCCAGTTCCATGCCAGGAACAATACAAGTTTACGCAGGCCAGTAATCTGAGTTTGTCTTGTTTGAATATAACCTGATGAAAATAAGCGATTATAAGTTGACCAAATGAACAGTTTTTATTTTTTCACCGGTTTTTTAGTTGATCAAATGGTCAAATTTTAATTCGGGCGCGATGTAACCTAGTGGTGCGTTACTTCACCTAAGTGCACACAAAAATGGCACTTATGGTGACATTCTTGTGTACAAAAAATAGTCAATAGGATTAGTCGGATACTCGCCTGGGGCGGGCTAGCGCCGTCGCTAAAAGGCTATTCGCCCATCGGCGGCAGCCGGCGTTTTACCGGGCTCTTCTTGATGATCGCGGTATTGGTTTCAGCCAGCACATTGATCCGATCGAGCAAGGTGTCGAGTTGCTCCATCGAGCGCACATGCAACCTGGCGATGAAGCAGTCTTCACCGGTGACCTTGTCGCACTCGGTGAACTCGGGGATGGCAATGAGCTGCCGCTCCACTTCCTGTAACTGACCAGGCAATGGCCGGATGCGCACGATGGCCTGCAACTGGTAGCCGAAACTGCGCGGGTCGACGTCTACCGTGTAGCCGCGCAACACGCCACGCTCCTCCAAACGGCGCAGGCGCTCGCTGACGCTGGGCGCAGACAACCCGCTGATCTGCGCCAAGGCCTTGAGTGAGCGGCGGGAGTCTTCCATCAGGGCATTGATCAACAGCTGGTCGATGGCGTCGGTCATCTTTAACCTCGTCAGGCAAAATGGGTGATTCGCCTTGATAGTAAAGGCGAGTCTGATATTTAGCCTTGGTTATCCGCTGGAAGGTAGCGCTTGACCCTCGTCATACTGTGGCCATCGTCAAGCGGAGGTGTGAGATGGACAGTTCAGTGCGCCGTGGCTCTGTGGAAATGATGGTCGCCATGCTGATTTCCGGGACCATCGGCTGGTTCGTGTTGGTGTCTGGGCAGCCGGTACTGGAGGTGGTGTTCTGGCGCTGCGTATTCGGCGCCGGCACCTTGCTGCTGATTTGCGCCGGCTTCGGTTTTCTCAAACCAGGCGTGATAGGCCGCACTGCGTTCCTGTTGGCGATCGCCAGCGGCGTGGCCATCGTCGGCAACTGGGTGCTGCTGTTCGCCTCCTACTCACGCGCCTCGATCGCCATCGGTACGGCGGTGTACAACGTGCAGCCCTTCATGCTGGTGGGGCTGGCGGCGCTGTTTCTCGGCGAGAAGATCACCGCGGCCAAGCTGACCTGGCTGAGCGTGGCGTTTCTCGGCATGTTGGCGATCGTCAGTGCGCACGGTGCCGGGCAGGGTAGCGGCAACGACTATCTACTGGGCATTGCCCTGGCCTTGGGCGCCGCCTTGCTGTACGCCGTGGCGGCGTTGATCATCAAGCGCCTGAGTGGCACCCCGCCGCATTTGATCGCGCTGATCCAGGTGAGTACAGGCGTGTTGCTGCTGGCGCCGTGGGTCAAGCTTGGCGGGCTGCCCGCTGAGCCGTCGGCGCTGGCTAGCCTGATTACCTTGGGCATCGTGCACACCGGGGTGATGTACGTGCTGCTCTACAGCGCCATCCAGCGCCTGCCCACGGCCCTGACGGGCGCGCTGTCGTTCATCTACCCCATCGCGGCGATCCTGGTCGATTGGATCGCCTTCGGCCATCGCCTGGCGCCGCTGCAGTGGCTGGGCGTGGCGCTGATCCTGGTTGCCGCTGCGGGTATGCAGCAGGGCTGGTGGTTCAAGCCGGCGCCACGGGTCGAGGCGCTCAAGCCAGAGTGAGCCTGGCCTGACGAATATGTGGGCATGACTGGGCTGTTGGCGATGCTCGGTTACAATGGCGTTTTTTTGCGCGTGTGAATCCCCGCCATGACCTCAGCCATCGACACCCTTGCCCAGCACCTGACTGCGGCGCTTGACCCCGCCCCGCAGGAAACCCGGCGCCTGTTCCACGGCCGCGGCCGTTGCTGGCCGGGGCTTGAGCAGATCACCGTCGACTGGTTGCAGGGGGTGTTGTCGGTCGCCTTGTTTCGCGAGCCCGCGCCTGGCCAGTTGGCCGAATTGGAGGCAATGCTCAATGCCCTGGCTCAAACCCCACAGTGGACGGGCGAGGCGATTTTGATCCAGCACCGCTACCTGCCCGACAGCCCCGGCCAGTGGCTGGTTGGCGGCCCGATCCAGCAACGTGAGGTGGTTGAGGATGGCCTGCGCTATTTGCTGGACTTGGGCGTTCGCCAGAACAACGGGCTGTTCCTCGACATGCGCTACGGTCGGCGCTGGGTGCGCGAACAGTCGGCCGGTAAGCGGGTGCTGAACTTGTTTGCCTATACCTGCGGCTTTTCCGTGGCGGCGATTGCTGGCGGGGCCGAGCAGGTGGTCAACCTGGACATGGCCAAGTCGGCGCTGTCGCGTGGGCGGGAGAATCATCGGCTCAATGGGCATGATGTGGGGCAGGTGGCGTTTCTCGGCCATGAGCTGTTCAAGTCCTGGGGCAAGGTGCGCAAGTATGGGCCGTATGACCTGGTCATCATCGATCCGCCGACGTTCCAGCGCGGCAGCTTCGTCCTGACCCAGGATTACGCGAAGATCCTGCGCCGCCTGCCGGAGCTTCTGCGCGAGGGCGGCACCGTGCTGGCCTGTGTCAACGATCCGGGGATCGGCTCGGCGTTCTTGATCGAGGGTATGGCTGAGCAGGCCCCGGCGCTGAAGTTTGTCGAGCGGCTGGAGAATCCCCCGGAGTTTCCCGATGTGGACGTTGAGGGTGGTTTGAAGGCTTTGGTATTCCGTCAGTAGGTTTGAAGCTATCGCGGGGCAAGCCCGCTCCCACTCAAGCTCGCTCCCACTCAAGCTCGCTCCCACGCAAGCCTGCTCCCACGCAATCGCTCTACTGCTCGCTCGGGAGCTGACTTGCGTGGGAGCGGGCTTGCCCCGCGATGAGACTGGCTCAGGCCGAAACAGCACGCGCCTGCGCAGGCATCGGATACACCTGGGCAAACGCCACATTCTCAGTCTGATCCACGCGCTTTTTCAATCGCTCGTTGAACGCCCGGCTCACCGCATACTGGCCGCCGGAAATGGTGCGGAACTGCGCGGTCAACACGAAGCCGTTCAAATCCATCCGGTCCACCCCGAACACCTGCAGCGGCCCTTGCAGGTTGATCCGCAGCAGCGGGTCTTCACTGATCGACTTGCCCACCTCGTGGATCAACGCCAGCGATTGATCGACATCGCTGTCATAGGTGAACTGCACCGAGAAGAACGCGTAGGCGAACTGACGTGACTGGTTGGTGACGGCCTTGATCTGGCCGAACGGCACCGAATGCACGAAACCTTTGCCATCGCGCAGACGCAGGGTGCGGATGGTCAGGCTCTCGACCGTGCCGGCATGCCCGGAATCGAGCACCACCCAATCGCCGATGGAAATGGTGTCTTCGATCAGGATGAACAGCCCGGTGATGACGTCCTGCACCAGTTGCTGCGAGCCGAAACCGATGGCCAAGCCGATCACCCCGGCACCGGCCAGCAGCGGCGCGACATTGATCCCCAGGTTGGCCATGGTGGTGATGGTGCAGATGACGATCAGGATCACCTTGATGGCGTTGCGCAGCATCGGCAGGATGGTCCGCGTGCGGGTGCTCGGCTGACGCGAGGCGCGCCGACCGACAGCGGGCTTGAGCGCTTCCTGGATTGCCGTGTCGAGCACCACCCAGAGCAGCCAGGTGACCAGCAGGATCAAGCCGATGCTCGACAGTGAATTACTGATCGCCTGGCCGAGGCTGTTGCTCAGGGCGAAGGTAATCACCGAAAAGCCCCAGATCCGTCCGAGCAGTTCGATGAACGCCACCGCCATGGCGATCCGCAGCAAGGCGTGCACCAGGCTGCGCAACAGCTCTTTGTAGGGGCGTACCCGCTGTTGATCGTCACCCTCATGGGTGGCCAGCAGGTGTTGCATCAGGGTGCTGAGGAACACCGCCGCGACCAGCAGTACAGTGGTCAATAGCGCGTTCTGCAAGGCTTTCTGGCTTTCTTCGCCAGCGCCGATCAGGTGGATCGCCGACACCAGGATCATCATCAGGATCGGCAAGTACCAGAGCTTGGAAAAGATCCGCAGCGTCTCCTGCACGGCGCGATGCTGCAGCCGGTCCTTGAGGTCGCGGTTGCGGATCAAGTGCGCCACCGGGCGGCGCAGGCGCAGGACCAGGCTGGCAAAGACCAAGGTCGCCAGCAGCCCGGTCAATACGGCAATGCTGGCGGTGATGTTGCCGCCCAGCTGACGGGCGATCTGCGGGCTGGTCAGGGCATCGCTCCAGGCTGCCAGAAAACCAATCATGAACAGCGGGCGCGGCGCCATGCGCCGGATCACTGCCACGGCTTGGCGTTTGTGGCCGGCGTCGAACAAGGTGATCAGGCAAAGGATGATCGAGGTCGAGAACAGGCCGCTGCTGGTCGCGTAGGCCAGGCTCAGGCCCAATGCGCGGGCGACCGAGGGATCGAGGAAGCGGCTGACGTAGAGCGTCAACGGCAGGCTGGCCAGGGCTGGCAAGGTATAAGGCAGAAGATAGCCAAGCAGGCTGCGTACGCGTTTGCGCTGACCCAGCAGGGAAGTCGCTGCGCAGCGCTTGGCGCACCAACGACCGAGGGTGGTGAGCAGGGCGAAGCTGGCGGCCCAGGTCAGGCTCAGCAGGAGGAAATTGCCGGTCAGCTGCAGCGAGTCGCTGGCTGAGTGGCGATCGACCAGGCGCTCCATCTCCTTGGCGGCGCGGTCGGTACGCAGGCGCCAGGCGTCGATCAGGTGGGCATCGAGGTCGAGGTCTTGGGCTGCGCTGTCCAGGCCGTCAGCCAAGGCGCCGAGCAGGCCGCCTTGCAGCACCGGGGCTGGCTCCTCGGGCGTTTGCTCGGTGGGGGTGGGTTCTGCGGCGAGCAGCCGGGTGCTCAGCAGCAGGCTGAGTAGAAGCGGGGTGAGAAAGCGCAGCACTGGAGTACTCCTTGGGCCGGGGCGAGCGGGGAAGGGTTACTCAAGGAACTGATGGCTGAATGTGGGGGAAGTTCAGCTGGGTGTGTTGCCAGTGCCGGCGCTGAAAAAACTTACTCATCGCTAAAGTCACAAGCTCTCCCACGAATCAGCGCCGAGGTCGACGATTGGCGTGGGAGCGGGCTAGCCCCGCGATGGGGCCGGCCCTAACCCATAACTTACTGACCGGTATAGATCTGGTCGAACACACCACCATCGTTGAAGTGGGTCTTCTGCACCGTGCGCCAGTCACCGAAGGTCTTTTCTACCGAGAGGAATTCAACTTTCGGGAAGCGGTCGGTGTACTTGGCCAGTACCGTCGCGTCGCGCGGACGCAGGTAGTTCTGCGCGGCGATTTCCTGGGCAGCTGGCGACCACAGGTACTTCAGGTATTCCTCAGCCACTGCGCGGGTGCCTTTCTTGTCGACCACTTTGTCGACCACGCTCACCGGCGGCTCAGCTTCGGCCGACACGCTTGGATAGACCACTTCGAACTGGTCGCGGCCGAACTCGCGGGCAATCATCTCGGCTTCGTTCTCGAACGTTACCAGCACGTCGCCGATCTGGTTGGTCATGAACGTGGTAGTGGCGGCGCGGCCACCGGTGTCGAGCACTGGCGCTTGCTTGAACAGCTTGCCGACGAAGTCCTTGGCCTTGGCTTCGTCACCACCGTTTTGCAGCACGTAGCCCCAGGCCGAGAGGTAGGTGTAGCGGCCGTTACCCGAAGTCTTGGGGTTGGGCACGATCACCTGGACGCCGTCCTTGAGCAGATCGGGCCAGTCTTTCAGGGCTTTGGGGTTGCCCTTGCGAACGATGAACACGGTGGCCGAGGTGAACGGCGCGCTGTTGTTCGGCAGGCGGCTGACCCAGTTGTCCGGAACCAGTTTGCCGTTGTCGACCAGGGCATTGATGTCAGTGGCCATGTTCATGGTGATGACGTCAGCCGGCAGGCCGTCGATCACCGCCCGCGCTTGCTTGCTCGAACCGCCGAAGGACATCTGCAGGTTGACCTTCTCTTTGTGCTCGGCCTCCCAGTGCTTCTGGAACGCTGAGTTGTAGTCCTTGTAGAAGTCGCGCATCACGTCGTAGGAGACGTTGAGCAGGGTGGGCGCGGCCTGGGCCAGGTTGCCGAGGGTCAGCCCGGCGGCCAGTAGCGAGGCAGTGAACAGTTTTTTCACGACGCATTCCTTGTTCTTGAAGAGTGTGGGCAGTTTGCCAGCGACTATAGCGGGTGCTCGACAGGCGTTTAAAGAACAAAAAACGCTTTGGTTATTCCGCCTTGGGAAATAGCGCATTGCCGCAGCGTGAGCAGAATGCAGCGCCGTGTTCATGGTGCTTTTTCCGGCAGGTCGGGCAGTCGTGCTGCAGCTGTTCACCGCGCATGGCGTTGGCCAGCTCAGCGGTAAAAATGCCGGTGGGCACGGCGATGATCGAGTAACCGGTGATCATCACCAGCGACGACAGCACTTGGCCCAGCGGAGTCTTCGGTACGATGTCGCCAAAGCCCACCGTAGTGAGGGTGACGATGGCCCAGTAGATGCCCTTGGGGATGCTGGTAAAGCCATGCTCGGGGCCTTCGATCACGTACATCAAGGTGCCGAACACCGTGACCAGGGTCGATACCGTGACCAGGAACACGATGATCTTCTGCTTGCTGCCGCGCAGCGCTGCCATCAGGTAGTTGGCTTGCTTGAGGTACTGGCCAAGCTTGAGCACGCGGAAGATGCGCAGCATGCGGATCACCCGGATGATCAGCAGGTACTGGGCGTCGCTGTAGTACAGGGCGATGACCCCAGGCACGATCGCCAGCAGATCGACCAGACCATAGAAGCTGAAGGCGTAGCGCAATGGCTTGGGCGAGCAGTACAGGCGGGTCAGGTACTCGGCGAGGAAGATCGCCGTGAAGCCCCACTCGATGGCGGCGAGCAACCCGGCGTAGCCTTGGTGGATTTCATCGATACTGTCGAGGATCACCGTCACCAGGCTGGCGAGGATGATCAGCAGGAGGATCTTGTCGAAGCGTCTGCCGGCGTCGGTGTCGGTCTGGAAGACGATGATGTAGAGCCGCTCGCGCAGGCTCGCAGGGGTATCCATGGGCGCGTTCCATTGTGCAATGGCCAGAGCCTAGGGGCTGCCCCTCAGCTGTGCAAGCGGCGCGGATTGCCTCCTTGGAGCAAACGCGGCAAGCGTGCGCCCAGGTGCAGCAGCCAGCAAGCGGCAATGAACGGCGCGGTCAGGCCGGCAATCGGTAGCAGGTTGAACAGTGGCTGCAGCACAATCGCCAGGATGATCGCCAGCAGGGGCAGCCAGGGCCGTTCGCGTTGCGCGCTGAAGGCCAAGGCCGCCAGCGCTGCGTTGAAGCCGAGCAGGCCCATCCAGGCGGTCTGCGCCTCCCCGGCCAGCAGCGCGACGCTGCCGCCCAGCGCCGAGCCGAGCAGGGCCCACAGCGCTGCGTAGCGGTTGGCGATGAACAGGCCAATGGCGATCAACAGGCCGGCCAATGGCTGGTCGAGGAGAAACACCTGACCCAAGCCGCGCGCCAGGGCATGCATGGGATTGGCTTCGACCGCTGCAGCGGCGCTGGAGGGTTCGGCGAGCAGCAGGGCGGCCCAGCCGAGCAGCACGAACGGCGCGGTGTAGGCCGGAAGCAGGCAGTTGCCGCGTTTGCGCCACTGCTGGACAAAGATGCTCGAGAGGCCGCCAGCGGCGATGATCAGCGGTGGCAGGATCGCCGACCATGGCAGCACTGCGCTGAACAGGATGCCGATCAGCACGCCGTTGTAGCTGTACAACCCAGCCTGGCGGTCAGCGCGCGGATAGCCGCGGCGCTGTGCGGTGAGCAGGCCGGCCAGGGCGCCGAGCAGGGCGCCGCCGACCAGGTTGGGGGCGGTCAGCAGGATTGCCAATAGGCAGCACAAGCCGCACAGCGGGTTGCGCTGCAGCAAGACCTGGCTGAAGCCATTGAGCAGCGCCGTGGCCCAGTCGGGGCACGGGTTGACGAAATTTTTGGTGTACATGGGCAGTCAGCAAGGTTGATGGTGAGCGGTGGGCCTCTTTGGGCCTCGGGTTTTCCGCAGTGTCGAACAGGGCAACGGTAGTGTGGGAGCGGGTTTGCCCCGCGATAGCGAGCGTGGCTCCAGCTCAGTTATCGCGGGGCAAGCCCGCTCCCACGACGCGCGTTAGATCAGCGTCTCGATCCGCAGCGTGTTAGTCGTTCCCGGTTTGCCGAAAGGCACACCGGCGGTGATCAGCAGCGTGTCACCGCGGCTGGCCATGCCTTGCGCCTGGGCAATTTCCAGCGCCGTCGAGCAGATCTCATCGACCTGACGCAGGCGGTCGTTGACCACCGAGTGCACACCCCAGGTCACGCTCAGGCGGCGGGCGGTCACCAGGTTCGGCGTCAGATTGAGGATCGGCGCGCGTGGTCGCTCACGTGCCGCGCGCAGGGTCGAAGCACCCGACTCGCTATAGTTGACCAGCACCGCTACCGGCAAGATGCCGCTGATGCGGCGGATCGCGCAGCTGATCGCATCCGACATGGTCGCCTCGGCCTTGGGCCGGCCGACGTCCAGTTGCGCCTGGTAATCCGGGCCGTTCTCGACCTGGCGGATGATCTTGCTCATCATCTGCACCGCTTCGAGCGGGTAGTCGCCCGAGGCGGTCTCGGCCGACAGCATCACCGCGTCTGCGCCTTCGGCCACGGCATTGGCCACGTCGGTGACTTCAGCGCGGGTCGGGGCAGGGGCGAAGCGCATCGATTCGAGCATCTGCGTCGCCACCACCACCGGCCGGCCCAATTGACGGCAGGTGTTGATGATGCGTTTCTGGATCTGCGGCACGCTTTCGGCCGGCACCTCTACGCCCAGGTCACCGCGGGCGACCATGATCGCATCGGACAGCTCGGCGATTGCCTGCAATTGATCGACCGCCGAAGGCTTCTCGATCTTGGCCATCAGGTAGGCACGATCACCGATCAGTTGGCGTGCTTCGATGATGTCCTGCGGGCGTTGGACGAACGACAGCGCCACCCAGTCCACGCCCAGTTCCAGGCCAAAGGCCAGGTCGCGGCGGTCTTTCTCGGTCAGCGGGCTGAGCTCGAGCACCGCTTGCGGCACGTTGACGCCTTTGCGATCGGACAGCTCGCCACCGGCCAACACCTCGGTGTCAATCGCGTCGCTGTGCTTGGCCGTCACCCGCAGGCGCAGCTTGCCGTCGTCGAGCAACAGGTCCATGCCCGGTTCCAGCGCGGCGATGATCTCGGGGTGCGGCAGGTTGACCCGGCGGCTGTCGCCTGGGGTGCTATCCAGATCCAGGCGCAGGGCCTGGCCGCGTTGCAGCTGGACCTTGCCGTCGGCAAAACGGCCGACGCGCAGCTTCGGCCCTTGCAGGTCCATGAGGATGCCCAGCGGGTAGTTCAGCTGCTGCTCGACTTCGCGAATCCACTGATAGCGCAGGGCGTGGTCGGCGTGTTCGCCGTGGCTGAAGTTGAGGCGGAAGATGTTCACCCCGGCTTCGACCAGTTGGCGAATGTCATCGACGCCGTTGATCGCAGGGCCGAGGGTAGCGAGGATTTTGACTTTTTTATCAGGCGTCATGATTGGGCAGTCTCAAGGATCAGGATGGCGCGGAAGTCGTTGACGTTGGTGCGGGTCGGTTCGGTGACGATCAGCGCATCCAGCGCGGCGAAATAGCCGTAGCCGTTGTTGTTGTCCAGTTCATCGCTGGCTGACAGGCCCAGGGCGGCGGCGCGGGCGAAGCTCTCCGGGGTCATGATGGCGCCGGCGTTTTCTTCCGAGCCATCGATGCCGTCGGTGTCACCGGCCAGGGCATACACGCCCGGCACGCCCTTGAGGCTTTCGGTGAGGCTGAGCAGGAACTCGGCGTTGCGCCCGCCACGGCCGTTGCCGCGCACTGTCACGGTGGTCTCGCCGCCGGAGAGGATCACGCAGGGCGCCTTCAGCGGCTGGCCGTGCAGAACGATCTGCCGGGCAATGCCGGCATGTACCTTGGCCACTTCGCGTGACTCGCCTTCCAGGTCACCCAGGATCAACGGGCTGAAGCCGGCTTGGCGGGCCTTGACCGCGGCCGCTTCCAGCGACTGCTGGGGCTTGGCGATCAGTTGGAAATGGCTGCGGGCCAGGGCCGGGTCATCGGCCTTGACGGTTTCCGAGGCGGGGTTGTTCAGCCAGTCGATGACGGCCTTGGGCGCATCGATGTTGTAGCGCTTGATGATCGCCAGGGCATCGGCCGAGGTGCTCGGGTCGGCTACGGTCGGGCCGGAGGCGATCACCGTGGCCAGGTCGCCCGGTACGTCGGAGATGGCGTAGGTGTACACGGTGGCCGGCCAGCAGGCCTTGGCCAGGCGTCCGCCCTTGATCGCCGAGAGGTGCTTGCGCACGCAGTTCATCTCGCCGATGGTCGCGCCGGACTTGAGCAGCGCCTTGTTGATCTGTTGCTTGTCGGCCAGGGTCAGGCCCTCGGCCGGCAATGCCAGCAGGGCCGAGCCGCCGCCGGACAGCAGGAAGATCACCCGATCGTCTTCGCACAGGTTGCTGACCAGTTCCAGCACACGCTTGGCTACCGCCAGGCCGGCGGCATCGGGAACCGGGTGGGCAGCTTCGACCACCTCGATCTTCTGGCAGTTGGCGCCATGGCCGTAGCGGGTCACGACCAGGCCGGAGACTTCGCCCTGCCAGCTTTTTTCGACCACTTCAGCCATGGCCGCGGCGGCTTTGCCGGCGCCAATGACAATGACCCGGCCGCTACGGTCGGCGGGCAGGTGGGGTTCGAGGACCTGGCGGGGGTGGGCGGCAGCGATGGCTGTGTCGAACAGCTCGCGGAGTAATTGTTGCGGATCGACCGACATGGCAGGCTCCCAAATTCTTGTTGTTCTGCAAAATCGAAAACGCCCCTGGAACTGCCTCCGTGCAGGCTGAACCAGGGGCGGTGTTGCGCGTTGCCAGCGATGGCCTGTGGTTGCAAGTTCATCGCTGGTGGATTCTTCGCGGGCAAGCCCGCTCCCACAGGTAATCCACAGTTCTCAGGTTCAGCGCTGAACCTGTAGGCGCGGGCTTGCCCGCGAAGAGGCCAGTGAGGCTAGCAATGGCTTACTTGTCGCCGCGGATCGAGAAGTTGGCCATGTGCTCCAGGCCTTTGATCAGCGCCGAGTGGTCCCAGTTGCCGCCACCGAGGGCGACGCAGGTGCTGAACACTTGCTGGGCGTTGGAGGTGTTGGGCAGGTTGATGCCCAGCTCCTTGGCGCCTTGCAGGGCCAGGTTCAGGTCCTTCTGGTGCAGGTTGATGCGGAAGCCCGGATCGAAGGTGCCTTTGATCATGCGCTCGGCATGCACTTCGAGGATCTTCGAGGAAGCGAAGCCACCCATCAGTGCTTCACGCACCTTGGCCGGATCGGCGCCGTTCTTGGCAGCGAACAGCAGCGCTTCGCTGACAGCCTGGATGTTCAGGGCGACGATGATCTGGTTGGCGACCTTGGCCGTCTGGCCGTCGCCATTGCCGCCAACGCGGGTGATGTTCTTGCCCATGGCTTCGAACAGCGGCAGGGCGCGCTCGAAGGCTTTCGGGCAGCCACCGACCATGATGCTCAGGGTCGCGGCCTTGGCACCGACTTCACCGCCCGACACCGGCGCGTCGAGGTAGGCGGCGCCGGTTGCCTTGATCTTCTCGGCAAAGGCTTTGGTGGCAGTTGGCGAGATCGAGCTCATGTCGATCACCACCTTGTTCGGGCCAACGCCTTCGCCAACGCCGTTTTCACCGAACAGCACGGCCTCGACCTGCGGGGTGTCGGGGACCATGACGATGATGAATTCAGCTTCCTGGGCCACTTCTTTGGGGTTGGCCAGGGCCACCGCACCAGCGGCGATCAGGTCGGCCGGGGCGGCGTCGTGGTGGGTGGAGACGAACAGGCTGTGACCTGCTTTTTGCAGGTTCTGGGCCATGGGCTTGCCCATGATTCCGGTGCCGATAAATCCGATTTTAGCCATGAGAATTTGCCTCTTTGTATTTGTGATATCTCAAGCGAACCAAGGCCTCTGTGGGAGCGGGCTTGTCGAAGCGTCGAACCGCTGCGAAACAGGCGATGCGGTGGATGGCACCGGCTGTGCCGGTGTTCGCGGGCAAGCCTGCTCCCACAGGGTTTGTTGTTTCACAGAGGGCCTGTGTTCAGCCCTTCAGATAGCGTTATGGGTCTTCAGCCAGCCCAGGCCAGCCTCGGTGGTGGTCAGCGGCTTGTATTCCGCGCCCACCCAGCCCTGGTAACCGATGCGGTCCAGGTGCTCGAACAGGAAGCGGTAGTTGATCTCACCGGTGCCTGGCTCGTTGCGGCCGGGGTTGTCGGCCAGCTGGATGTGGTTGATCAGCTTCAGGTTGGCTTGCATGGTGCGAGCCAGGTCACCTTCCATGATCTGCATGTGGTAGATGTCGTATTGCAGGAACAGGTTGTCGCTGCCGACTTCGGCCTGGATTTCCAGGGCCTGTTGGGTGGTGTTCAGGTAGAAGCCTGGGATGTCGCGGGTGTTGATCATTTCCATGACCAGGCGAATCCCGGCAGCCTTGAGTTTGTCGGCGGCGAACTTGAGGTTGTCGACGAAGGTCTTGCGCACATCGGCGCATTGCAGGCCTTGTGGACGAATGCCGGCCAGGCAGTTGACCTGGGTGTTGCCCAGGACCTTGGCGTATTCGATGGCCTTGTCGACGCCGCTGCGGAACTCTTCGACACGGTCCGGGTGGCAGGCGATGCCGCGCTCACCCTTGCCCCAGTCGCCGGCAGGCAGGTTGAACAGCACCTGGGTCAGGCCGTGGGCGTCGAGCTGCTGCTTGATCAGGTCGGCGCTGAAGTCATACGGGAAGAGGTATTCGACACCGCTGAAGCCAGCGTCGGCGGCGGCCTTGAAGCGGGCCAGGAAGTCCTGCTCGGTGAACAGCATGGACAGGTTGGCAGCGAAGCGAGGCATGGTTGTCTCCTTTGCAGATGAAGGCCCCCGGCACAACCGGCGCGGGGGCGTCAGGCAATCAGTCGAGCATCGAGATCGCAGTTGGCGCGTCGTTGCCAACCAGGGCGAGGTCTTCGAACTCGTTGACCGCGTTGATCTCGGTGCCCATGGAAATGTTGGTCACACGCTCGAGGATCACTTCAACCACGACCGGCACGCGGAATTCTTCGGCCATTTTCTGCGCCTTGAGCAGGGCAGGGGCGATCTCGCCTGGCTCGAATACGCGCAGGGCCTTGCAACCCAGGCCTTCGACCACGGCAACGTGGTCGACACCGTAGCTGCCGGCTTCGGTCGAGTTGATGTTCTCGAACGCCAGTTGTACACAGTAATCCATGTCGAAGCCACGCTGCGCCTGGCGGATCAGGCCAAGGTAGGCGTTGTTCACCAGCACGTGGACGTACGGCAGGTTGAACTGCGCGCCGACTGCCAGTTCTTCGATCATGAACTGGAAGTCGTAGTCACCCGAGAGGGCAACGACCTTGCGTTGCGGGTCGGCCTTGACCACGCCCAGTGCTGCTGGAATGGTCCAGCCCAGCGGGCCGGCCTGGCCGCAGTTGATCCAGTGGCGTGGCTTGTAGACGTGGAGGAATTGCGCGCCAGCGATCTGCGACAGGCCGATGGTGCTGACGTAGCAGGTGTCCTTGCCGAACACTTGGTTCATTTCTTCGTAGACGCGCTGCGGCTTGACCGGCACGTTGTCGAAGTGAGTCTTGCGCTGCAGGCTCGACTTGCGCTGTTGGCAGTCTTCCAGCCAAGCGCCACGGTCCTTGAGCTTGCCAGCGGCTTTCCACTCGCGCGCCACTTCGAGGAACACATCCAGCGCCTTGCCGGCGTCAGACACGATGCCCAGGTCCGGGGTGAACACACGGCCGATCTGGGTCGGTTCGATATCGACGTGAACGAACTTGCGGCCTTCGGTGTAGACGTCGACGGAACCGGTGTGGCGGTTGGCCCAACGGTTGCCGATACCGAACACCAGGTCGGATTTGAGCAGGGTGGCGTTGCCGTAGCGGTGCGAGGTTTGCAGACCGACCATGCCGACCATTTGCGGGTGGTCGTCAGGGATGGTGCCCCAGCCCATCAGGGTCGGGATGACCGGTACGCCGGTCAGCTCGGCGAACTCGACCAGCTTGTCGCTGGCATCGGCGTTGATGATGCCACCACCGGCAACCAGCAGGGGGCGCTCGGCGTCATTGAGCAGGGCCAGGGCCTTCTCGGCTTGCACGCGGCTGGCCGATGGCTTGTTGACTGGCAGTGGCTCGTAGGCGTCGATATCGAACTCGATCTCAGCCATCTGCACGTCGAACGGCAGGTCGATCAGCACCGGGCCCGGGCGGCCGCTGCGCATTTCGAAGAAGGCCTTCTGGAAGGCGTAAGGCACTTGGCCTGGCTCCAGAACAGTGGTGGCCCACTTGGTCACTGGCTTGACGATGTTGGTGATGTCGACTGCCTGGAAGTCTTCCTTGTGCAGGCGTGCGCGCGGCGCTTGGCCGGTGATGCAGAGGATCGGGATGGAGTCGGCGGATGCACTGTACAGGCCGGTGACCATGTCGGTGCCGGCAGGGCCGGAGGTGCCGATGCACACGCCGATATTGCCTGGGTTGGCACGGGTGTAGCCCTCGGCCATGTGCGAGGCACCTTCGACGTGACGAGCGAGGACATGATCGATGCCACCGACTTTTTTCAGGGCCGAGTACAGCGGGTTGATGGCAGCCCCTGGGATGCCGAACGCGGTATCTACACCTTCACGGCGCATGACCAGAACGGCTGCATCGATTGCTCTCATTTTGCTCATGGGTTGTGCCTCATCGATTTTGTAATTGTATACAACTTGCTCTGCGCCAGAGTGTATTCACGCTCGGCGGCTTAGGTCAATCCATTTTCATCGGGACGAGTGGCTTTCGTCGGGATGCCTATGAAA
The DNA here is from genome assembly GCF_051129895.1 of Pseudomonas sp. Je.1.5.c. NCBI lineage: Bacteria > Pseudomonadati > Pseudomonadota > Gammaproteobacteria > Pseudomonadales > Pseudomonadaceae > Pseudomonas > Pseudomonas sp. Je.1.5.c. Next base: position 69,560 of record NZ_JBCPSP010000023.1, on the reverse strand, counting down.
ACGGCGTTTCGTCTGATCGTGCACGATCGTCTAAAAATATTGTATACAAAAACAGTTGCCGTTGTGTTCTATTTGTCCGATCGAATTTCAACTGCCCTCAGGGCTTCTCACAACAAGAAGAGGACCTTTGCAATGACTACATTGACTCTGAAAGTCGCTGTCAGCGTGGTGAACGCCGCGCTGGCCGCTGGCCGCAAGATCAACGCCGCACCACTGACCGTGGCGGTGCTCGATGCCGGTGGGCATCTGCTGGCGCTGCAGCGTGAAGATGGCGCCAGCCTGTTGCGGCCGCAGGTGGCCACCGGTAAAGCCTGGGGCGCGATTGCGCTGGGCAAGGGCTCGCGTCTGCTGGCGCTGGATGCGCAGCAGCGGCCGGCGTTTTTCGCTGCCTTGAACGGGCTGGGTGAGCGGCCGGTGGTGCCGGCGCCGGGCGGTGTGCTGATTCGTGATCAGGACGGCAAAGTGCTGGGAGCGGTGGGGATCAGCGGGGATACTTCGGATATCGATGAGCAGTGCGCGATCAGTGCGATCGAGGAGGCGGGGTTGACTGCCGATGCGGGCGTTGCGGCTTAAGCGATAGTTGTCAGTTGCATCCCTATCGCGGGGCAAGCCCGCTCCCACGAAGACTGCATGCCACCTAGGGACAGTGCAGGTAGTCCACGTGGGAGCGGGCTTGCCCCGCGATTGCGGCTCTCAGGCCGCCTCGGGTTCACATCCCTTCAGCACCAGGCGAATGATAGTCTCCGCCGCCGCTTCATAATCACTGTCAGCCAACTTGGCCTTGCCGGTGACTGCCGAAATCTGCCAATCGAAATCCGCATAGGTCTGGGTCGCCGCCCAGATGCTGAACATCAGGTGATGAGCATCGACGGGGGCGATCTGCTTGCGATCGATCCAGCGCTGGATGCACTCGATGTTGTGCCTGGCCTGTTCGTTGAGCTGCTCGACCTGGCTGGGCGACAGGTGCGGCGCGCCGTGCATGATCTCGCTGGCGAACACTTTGGAGGCATGTGGCAGGTCGCGCGAGATGCGGATCTTCGAGCGGATGTAGGAACTCAACACTTGCTTGGGGTCACCATCGGCATTGAACGGCGTCGAGGCCTGCATGATCGGCGCGATGATGCTTTCCAGGACCTCGCGGTAGAGGTTGTCCTTGGATTTGAAGTAGTAATACACGTTCGGCTTGGGCAGGCCTGCCTTGGCCGCGATGTCGCTGGTCTTGGTGGCGGCGAAGCCCTTGTCGGCGAATTCCTCGCTGGCCGCGCGCAGGATCAGTTCCTTGTTGCGCTCGCGAATGGTGCTCATGGTCAGGGATCTTCCTCGCAATGGTCGCCTCTAAGAGGGATCGGCCATGGTAGCACCGGCCTTGACGGGCGCTCAAGGCAGGGTGTTTGGGCTAGAATTCGACGATTCACTCAATGGGAAACCGGCAAACATGGCAGGAAGCAGTCTACTGGTACTGATCGACGACATCGCCACGGTGCTCGACGATGTCTCGCTGATGACCAAGGTCGCGGCGAAAAAGACCGCTGGCGTGCTCGGTGACGATTTGGCACTGAACGCCCAGCAAGTCACTGGCGTGCGTGCCGAACGGGAAATCCCGGTGGTCTGGGCGGTGGCCAAGGGTTCGTTCCTGAACAAGCTGATCCTGGTTCCGGCGGCGCTGTTGATCAGTGCCTTCATTCCTTGGGCGGTGATCCCGTTGCTGATGCTGGGCGGGGCTTATCTGTGCTTCGAGGGCTTCGAGAAGCTGGCGCACAAGTTTCTCCACAGCAAGGCCGAGGATGCCGCCGAGCACGGCGCCCGCGCCGAAGCGGTGGCAGATCCGAATGTCGATCTGGTGGCCTATGAGAAGGACAAGATCAAGGGCGCGGTGCGCACCGACTTCATCCTCTCGGCGGAGATCATCGCCATTACCCTGGGTACGGTGGCCGACGCCCCGCTGGCGCAGCAGATCATCGTGCTGTCGGGTATCGCCATCGTCATGACCATTGGTGTGTATGGCCTGGTGGCCGGCATCGTCAAGCTCGATGACCTTGGCCTGTGGCTGACCCAAAAAGCCTCGCGTGCGGCGCAGGCGGTGGGGAACGCAATTCTGCGCACCGCGCCGTACATGATGAAGAGTCTGTCGGTGATCGGTACTGCGGCGATGTTTTTGGTCGGCGGCGGGATTCTGGTGCATGGCATTGCGCCGTTGCATCATGCCATCGAAGCCTTCAGCCAAGGGCGCGGCGGGGCACTGACCGGGGCGTTGCTCAATGGGCTTGCCGGGGTGGTTGCCGGGGCCGTGGTGCTGGTGGTGGTCAGCGTGCTGGGTAAGGTTTGGCGGGTGGTACGTCCTGCTAGCTGATGTCAATCGTGGGGAGCGAGCTTGCCCTGCGATTGCGTCGTCAATGAAATCGCTATCGCGGGGCAAGCCCGCTCCCACAGGTTCAGCAGCGTTATACCTGTAGGAGCGGGCTTGCCCGCGAAGGGCCGCAGAGCGGCCCCGAACACTCAGATCAGAAGTGCACCTTGACCAACAGGCTCGCGGTGTTCTGGTCGGTGGTGAACGCATCGGAATCCTTGATCCCGTACTTGTTCTTCCAGTAGTCGTACTCGATACCGACGTACAGCTGCTTCTCGCCAAAGTGCAGCGCCTTGCCCAGGTCATACTTGATCTGTGGGTTGAAGTGCAGGTTGGCCTGATAGGTGCCGCGACGGTTCTCGTCGTTATCCACCACCCAATCCATGAAGCCATCGATGAGGATGTCGGACGAGCCGACCGGGATGGTGTACGACCACACTGGGGTGATCTGCCAGACGTTGTCACCGGGGCGGCTGCCATCGGTGGTGCGCTGGTAGAAGTTCAGCTGGAAGTAATCGAAACCAGGGATATCCAGGTCAAAACCAGGACCGATCAGGTACGCCTCGGTATCACCCTCGCCGAACTCGTAGGTCATCGCCAACAGCACGTCTTTGACCGGGCCGAAGGCGATCTTCTGATCGAAGATCTTGCCGAACGACAGGCGCGGGCTGATCTCGCCGTAGTAGGTGTTGGGGCCATTGCTGGCGTCTTTCTTGCCCTGGTAGAAGATCTTGTCGACAAAGATGAAGTTGTCGCCGTACTTCCAACCATCGGCGTGCTCGAAGGTGAAGGTCTGCTGGGTCTCTGGGTTGACCTTGAAGTTCTTGCCCCAGAGGTAGGTCAGGCTGTTGTTCTGCCACTGCAGCAGGTCACCGGCGACGCTGGCGCCAGAGGCCAGCAGGCCGCCAGCGAGGATCAGGCTATTGATGGTACGCATTGCGTGTGTCGCTCCCTTGAGTCGGATCTGTTGTCAGCGCTCGGTGGCGGCGCTGTTCTTGTCTTTTGAGTCAGCTTTTTTCGATTGGCCACAGCTATTTGGCAAGAGCTGCGCCAACTTTCCGGGTTGGTCACAACCATCCTGCTCGACGTCTTTCTGAACGGATGAAATGGGTAACTTGAGGCTGGCAAAACGTTGGCCAACCGCCCGAATTCATTGACTGAGCGGTCAGTAAACGCAGGCAGAAATCATTCTGCCCTGAGCGAGGGGGCGCGCAGATTACTCACTTGCGCGCCGGTCCTCAAGTGCTCCGTCCTGGAGCACTACTCACCAAACTTGGGCGTTTGGTCAGATTCTTAGAAGTGCACCTTCACCAGGGCGCTGGCGACGCTTTGATTGCTGTCGACATTGCCGCGGCTGTCGATGCCGTATTTGTCTTTCCAGTAGCTGTATTCAAAGCCCACATACAGCTGCTTGGCGCCCATGTTCAGAGCCTTGCCCAGGTCGTATTTGACCTGTGGGTTGAACTGCAGGTTGGCGTGATAGGTGCCGCGGCGGGTCTGGTCGTTGTCCACTACCCAGTCGATGTAGCCATCGATAAGGATGTCGGAGCGTCCCACTGGGATGGTGTAGGACCAGGCCGGGGTAATCTGCCAAACGTTGTCACCGGGGCGGCTGCCTTCGGTGTTGCGCAGGTAGAAGTTCAGGGTGAAGTAGTTGAAGCCGGGAATCCCCAGGTCGAACCCGGGGCCGATCAGGTAGGCCTCGTTGTCGCCTTCGCCGCGCTCGTAGGTCATGGCCAGGAGCACGTCTTTGACCGGGCCGAAGGCGAAGCTCTTGCCGGTGATCTTGCCCAGTGACAGGCGCGGGCTGAACTCACCGTAGTAGGTGGTCACGCCTTTGCTTGGGTCGGCCTTGCCGTTGTAGAAGATCTTGTCGACGAACAGGAAGGTGTCGCCGTACTTCCATTTGTTGGCGTGCTCGAAGGTAATGGTCTGCTGGATGTCGGGGTTGACCTTGAAGTCTTTGCCGTACAAGTAGGTCAGGCTTTCGCCGTGCCATTGCAGCCATTCGCCTGCATGCGTGGGGAGGGTGGCCAGCAGGCTGCTGCCCAGCAACAGGGACGAGGTGATGCGCTTCATGTTGTGATTCCCGGACTTATTGTTTTTGTTGGGGTTTTTTTGGCGCAAACGCGCCCCGAGCGGCCCATTCCGGCGGGCCGACGGTGTTGCGGTACGACGAGGTTGAAAAACGGGGTGGCCGACCGCGCCACCCCGCGCACTCAGTGCTGGTGACAGGCGTCGTTATGCGCCGCCCGATCAGCGCCACCGAGGATGTTGAACAGCACGTTCAGCACCAGGGCACTGAGCGTGGCCATGGCGATACCGCTGTGGGTAATTGGCTCCATCCACTGTGGCATTTGCGCGAAGAACTCGGGCTTGATCACCGGGATCAGGCCAAAGCCCACGCTGACCGCGACCAGCAGCTGGTTGCGGCGGTCGGAGATGTCCGCCTCCTGCAAAATCTTGATCCCGGTGGCGGTGACCATGCCGAACATGGCAATGGACGCGCCGCCAAGGACCGCAGGCGGGATCGAGGCGATCAGGTAGGCCGCCTTGGGCAGCAGGCTCAGGCCGATCAGCAGCGCACCCGCGACCACCGTGACGTAGCGGCAGCGCACGCCGGTCATCTGCACCAGGCCGATGTTCTGGGCGAACGAGGAGTGGGTGAAGGTGTTGAAGAAGCCAGCGACGAACGAGGCGCCGGCGTCGCACAACAGACCGCGGCGGAGCATGCCCGGGGTCACTTCGCGATCGGTCACTTTGCCCAGGGCCAGGAACATCCCGGTGGACTCGACAAAGATGATCACCACTACCAGGCACATCGACAGGATCGGCGCCAGGCTGAACGTCGGCATGCCGAAGTGCAGCGGCGTGACCACTTGCAGCCATGGCGCCTGGGCCAGGCCCGACAGGTCGACCATGCCGATCGAACCGGCCAGGATGTAGCCCAGGCCCATGCCGACCAGCACCGAAACGTTGACCCAGAAGCCGCGCATGAAGCGGTTGATCAACAGGATCACGGCCAGCACCAGGCCCGCCACCATCAGGTAGATCGGCGAGCCGAAGGTCTCGGCCTCATGCCCGCCACCGGCCCAGTTGACTGCCACCGGGAACAGCGACAGGCCAATCGAGGTAATCACGGTGCCGGTGACCAGTGGCGGGAAGAAGCGCACCACCTTGGACATGAACGGTGCGATCAGCATGCCGAAGAAACCGGCGGCGATGGTCGCGCCGAAGATCCCCTGCAGGCCGACGCCGGGCATGCCGGCCATGGCCACCATGCTGCCGACCGCAGCAAAACTGGCGCCCATCATGACCGGCATGCGAATGCCGACAGGACCGATACCGAACGATTGGATGATGGTGGCAACGCCTGCGACCAGCAGGTCGGCGTTGATCAGGAACGCGACTTCTTCGCGCGACAGGCCAGCGGCCTGGCCGATGATCAGCGGCACGGCGATCGCGCCTCCGTACATCAGCAGAACATGTTGCAAACCTACCAGGATCAGCTGAAACAGGGGCAGGGGCTGTCGTGGCGGCGCAACGGGGATGTACGCCTTGGGTGACTCGGACATGCAGCACCTCGAGTTTTGTTCTTATTCTCGGATCCAAGCGCTGGGTCTCAATCGGCAAGCTCTGGTTAGAAAGCTAGGGGTTCCCGGTTGAGGCCTGACGCTCGATGCTTGCTTGTTGCGTACTGCGTATAGCGTAAGCGGCAAAGCCACTGCGTCTGTAGGAGCGGTGTTGCTCGCGATGGCGATAGTGCACGCTCTATCGCATTCGCGTGCAAGCCCGCTCCTACAGGTTGACGCGTCGTTGCCGCTGTCTCGATCAGTTGACTGGGGCGCCTTTGGCAATCCAGTCACCGACCAACTTGCGCTCCTCGACGGTCATCTGGGTGATGTTGCCCAGCGGCATGATCTGGCTGGCGACCGCTTGCGCTTGGATGCGCGCGGCCTGGGCCTGGATCTGCTGCGGGGTGTCGAACATCACACCGCCAGGGGCGGCGCTGAACAGCGGGCTGGTTGGCTTGGACGAGTGGCACACGGTGCAGCGTTCCTGGATGACCGTGTGGATCTTGTCGAAAGCGCCACCGGCGGCCTGGGTGCTGGCCTGAGCTGGAGCCTCGGCCGCTGCGGCAGGCGCTTGGGCGGCTTTGGCAGCTTCTTCGGCGCGCAGTTCGGCAGCGGTCTTGCCCCCTACAGCGGTCGCTGGCAGCGGCTGGTACTCGACCTGCGCGGCAGCCTGCTCAGGTGCGGTGGGCAGCGGCTTGGGACCGGTCACATAGGCCAGGCAGATCATCGCCAGGGCGCCGACAGGCAGGGTCCAGGCGAACTTGTTGCTGTCGTGGCGGGTGTTGAAGTAGTGACGAATCAGTACCGCAGCCACGGCGATCCCGGCCAGGATCAGCCAGTTGTATTGGCTGCCATAGGTGCTCGGGAAGTGGTTGCTGATCATGATGAACAGCACCGGCAGGGTGAAGTAGTTGTTATGACGCGAGCGCAGCAGGCCCTTGGCCGGCAGTACCGGATCAGGGGTCTGGTTGTTCTCGATTGCCGCCACCAACTGGCGCTGGGCCGGCATGATGATGCGGAACACGTTACCGACCATGATGGTGCCGATGATCGCGCCGGTGTGCAGGTACGCGCCGCGACCGCTGAATACCAGGCTGAAGCCCCAGCAGGCGGCGATGATCAGCACGAACAGCACACCGCCGAGCAGGGCGGGGCGCTTGCCCAGTGGCGAGTCGCAGAGGAAGTCGTAGATGAACCAGCCGGCGACCAGCGAGCCGATACCGATCGCCACGCCTTCGGCACCGCTGAGGGTGCTGCCTGGTGCCAGCAGGTACAGGGTCGGGTTCCAGTAGAACACCACGCACAGCAGGGCGATACCGGACATCCAGGTGAAATAGGCTTCCCATTTGAACCAGTGCAGGTTCTCAGGCATTTTCGGCGGGGCCAGCTTGTACTTCTCCAGGTGGTAGATACCACCACCATGGATGGCCCAGAGATCACCTGACAACCCATCGCGCGGGTTGCTTCGATTCAGGTGGTTCTCGAGCCAGACGAAGTAGAACGATGCACCGATCCAGGCCACGCCGGTGATCATGTGAACCCAGCGAATGCTCAGGTTCAGCCATTCGTGAAGGTGTGCTTCCACAGTATGTACCTCTTGCCGGTCACGGTTCAGGCACTGAGCATGTCGCCCAGTGCTTGGATGACCGACCTTTTCTTATTGGTGGGGATTGAGGATCAGCATCTGTTCCTCGGTGAAATAATGCTCGTCGCAGTTGTTGCCGGAACCACTGCGATCAACCACCAGGAAGTCATCCCGCTTTTCGATCGTCAGCACCGGGTGGTGCCAAACGCCGCGATGGTAATTAATGCCCTGCCTGCCGTTGCTGCGGAAAGCGCGGACCAAACCTGATACAGGTGCATCGCCAACTGGCGCGACCACGATCAGAAAGGGGTTGCCGAGCAGCGGAATGAAAGCCTGGCTGCCCAGCGGATGGCGTTCGAGCATGCGTACGGTCAAGGGCATCTCCAGGGCGTCGGCGCGGAAGATGCTGATGATCGCTTTGTCCTCGGGCTCGGCGGTTTCGACCGTGGCGAGCTTGTGGAAGCGCATGGTCGAGCCGTTGTTGATCATGAAGTGGTCGCTGCCATCGGTTTCGATCACGTCACCGAACGGGGCAAAGGCTTCTTTGGTCAGGGGCTCGATCACTAGTGTGCGCATGCTTGTTATCTCTTTTTTCTATGTTCTATGTAGGGTTGGACAACTGCCTTGGGTCAGGCCCTGGGTGCGCTCACGTGGTGCACTCGGGCCAGGCCTTGACGGTGTGTCCTTACAATTGCAGCAGGCGGAACAGCGCGATCAGGTTGATCTGCGCCAGGGCTTCCTTGAATTCGGTATCAGCATCGTTATGGATGCGTTTTTCGAAGGCGGCGAGAATCTGGTGCCGGTTGCTGCCCTTGACCGCCATGATGAAAGGGAATTGGAACTTGGCCTTGTAGGCATCGTTGAGTTCGGTGAAGCGAGCGAACTCTTCGGCGGTGCACTGGTGGATACCGGCGCCGGCCTGCTCGTTGGTGCTCGACTCGGTCAGCTCGCCCTGGATCGCGGCCTTGCCAGCGAGGTCCGGGTGAGCGTTGATCAGGGCCAGCTGGTCGCTGTGGTTGGCGCTCAGGAGGATATCGCTCATGCGCTGGTGCAGCGCCTCGATCTCGTCCAGCTCGACCCGTTGGCCGAGGTCATAGGCCTTCTCGGCGACCCACGGCGAGTGCTCGTAGATGTCGGCGAAGGCACTGACGAAGGCGTCGCGGCTCAGGGTCGATGGCGTGAGGGTCTTGAAGGCGGTCATCAGGCGTTCTCTTTCTTGTACGGGTGGGTGGTGTGCCAGTGGCGGGCGATATCCACGCGACGGGCGAACCAGACCTGCTCATGGCTCTTGGCGTATTCGACGAAGCGCTTCAGTGCAGCCAGGCGAGCCGGGCGGCCGACCAGGCGGCAGTGCAGGCCGATCGAGAGCATTTTCGGCGCCTCGGCACCTTCTTCGTAGAGCACGTCGAAGGCGTCCTTGAGGTACTGGAAGAACTGCTCGCCGCAGTTGAAGCCCTGCACCTGGGTGAAGCGCATGTCATTGGTGTCCAGGGTGTAGGGGATCACCAGGTGCGGCTTGTCGGTCGGGTTGTTCGGCTCCCAGTAGGGCAGGTCGTCATCGTAGGTGTCGCTGTCATAGAGGAAGCCGCCTTCCTCCATCACCAGCCGGCGGGTGTTCGGCCCGGTGCGGCCGGTGTACCAGCCCAGTGGGCGTTCGCCGGTGAGTTCGGTGAGGATGCGGATGGCTTCGAGCATGTGCTCGCGCTCCTGCGCCTCGTCCATGTTCTGGTAGTCGATCCAGCGGTAGCCGTGGCTGCAGATTTCATGGCCGGCTTGGGCCATGGCGCGAATCACGTCGGGGTGGCGCTGGGCGGCCATGGCCACGGCGAAGATGGTCAGCGGTACGCCGGTGTCCTTGAACAGTTTGAGCAGGCGCCATACGCCGGCACGGCTGCCGTACTCGTAGAGCGACTCCATGCTCATGTTGCGTTGGCCTTGCAGCGGTTGCGCCGCGACCATCTCGGAGAGGAAGGCTTCGGACTCTTTATCACCGTGCAGGATGTTGCGCTCGCCACCTTCTTCGTAATTGAGGACGAAAGACAAGGCAATGCGGGCGTTACCCGGCCATTGCGGGTGAGGTGGGTTGTTGCCGTAACCGATCAGGTCGCGAGGGTAGTCAGCGCTCACTGCAGTCTTCCTTCTTGTACGTGTGTGCGGGGGTGGGTGGACCCGCGTCGGGTTGTCGCACTCACCGGATGGGCTGATTGTATACAACTTCTGAAATCATTTGTAAGCCTGTTTTTCCGCATTTCTTCCCTTTTGTCGCCTGAGAATGTATTGCAAGAAACCTGCCTGTTTGGTCAGCTAATGACCTTGGCGTGTGCATGGCGCCTATATTTGGCGACTGGTGGCCTATTCTTGGGGGAGGTTACCGGGGTGTTGCGCAAGGGTCGAAAAAATTGTGTACAATTTTTAGAGAAAGTGTCTTAATGGCGCCATTCCCACACACGGTAGGCGCTTTCGTGGTGCCTGCTGGGTATTTTCTGCCCACGATTTGAACAAGAGGCGACAAGCACATGGGACGTTTGACTACTCACGTACTGGATGCTGCGCATGGCTGCCCGGGTAGCTCGATCAAGGTCGAGTTGTACCGTGTCGAAGGCCAGCAGCTGGAGTTGGTGAATACTGCGCTGACCAATAGCGATGGCCGGGTCGATGCGCCGTTGCTGCAGGGTGATGACTACCGCACTGGGGTATACCAGTTGCAGTTCAGTGCTGGGGACTACTATCGGGCTCGGGGCGTGGCTTTGCCAGAAGCGGCGTTCCTGGATGTTGTGGTGCTGCGGTTTGGGATTGATGAAAAGCAGGAGCACTACCATGTGCCGCTGCTGATCTCGCCCTATAGCTACTCGACCTATCGTGGAAGCTAGTTGGTCGCTAGAAGAATCTTCGTAGGTCTTTGGCCCGCTCTCACACTGGCGGGCTTTTTTTCGTCTGATGGTTTTGTGGTTTTGTGGTTTTGTGGTTTTGTGTTGTTTGTGGTTTTGTGTACATATCCATTCGCGATGGCGACATTTAGGCACCCTTCCGCCCTACGGCGGGTCACTTTTTGGCAAACGCCCGGTGTGCCGGCCCAGCCAAAAGTAACCAAAAAAGGCTGCGCTCCACCATCCGGCCCTACGCTGCGCTTCGGGTCCCCTCGCTTCGGTGTCTTCCGGGCCCGCGCGGCCTACGATTTGCTACGCAAATCTACATCTCGCGCCTTCGGCTACGCCGAAGGGTGCTATCGCACCTGGCCCTCCAGACACCTACGCTCGGCCTCCTGAAGTCGCGAAGTTAGTGGCGGCGACTGGGCTGGCGTTATCTGGCGATAGTGCCAGGTGTGGTGGATAGTTGGACGCCATCGCGGGGCAAGCCCGCTCCCACGAGTCACCGCCAACCAAAAGCGGCGCGGTATCGTGGGAGCGGGCTTGCCCCGCGAAGAGGCCAGAACAAACAACACAAAAGAAAAATTCAAACCTTGGCCTTGGCTTCTGCGAGAGCGCAGCGATTCGCTGCTCTTGATCTTCGTGCGCGTAATTCCAGGCGACGCAGATTCGCGACTTCAGGAGGCTGAGCAGAGGTGTCTGGAGGGCCAGGTGCGATAGCACCCTTCGGCGCGGCCGAAGGCGCGAGATGTAGATTTGCGCAGCAAATCGTAGGCCGCGCGGGCCTGGAAGGCGCCGGCGCGAAGGGACCCCGGAGCGCAGCGCAGGGGCCGTATGCAGGAGCGAGCGGCTTTGCCTACTTTGGCCAAGACCAAAGTAGGCCGCCGTAAGGGCGGAAGGGGCCAGTAGCGCCGCCCCCTCAAATGGATAAGCTCAAATCTCTAGAAGCCCAAGCCCACCTCAAAGAAACACAAACTTGGCAATAAAGATCGCACAAAGCACCCAAAGGCTAGCCGAGATCTCCTTGTACTTCCCAGTCCCCGCCTTGAGCACCACATAGCTGATGAACCCCAAGGCAATCCCATCGGCCACCGAAAACGTCAACGGCATCATGATCACCGTGACAATCGCCGGAATGCTGTCAGTCGCCTCATCCCAGTGAATGTGCGCCATGCTTCCCATCATCAGCATCGCCACATAGATCAGCGCCCCCGCGGTGGCATAAGCAGGAATCATCCCCGCCAGCGGGGCAAAGAACATCGCCGCGACAAACAGCAGCCCGACCACCACGGCGGTCAGCCCGGTGCGCCCACCCGCTGCCACGCCCGCAGCACTCTCCACATAGCTGGTCACCGGTGGCACGCCCACCGCAGCACCAAAGACGCTCGACGCACTGTCTGCCTTCAGCGCCCGCGACAGGTTCTCGATCTTGCCATCCGCCGCTACCAGGTTGGCCCGCTGGGCAACGCCCATCAAGGTCCCCGCCGTGTCGAACATATGCACGAACAAGAACGCCAGGACCACGCTGATCATGCTGACGTTGAACACACCCGCCACATCCATGGCCATCCAGGTCGGCGCCAGGCTCGGCGGCAGCGAGAACACCCCGCCATACTGCACCAGGCCCAGACCCCAGCCTGCCAAGGTAACGGTGATGATGGCGATCAGGATCGCGCCGAACACCCGGTGGTAGCTGAGCACGGCAATCATCAGGAAGCACACCGCCGCCAGCAGTGGCCCCGGCTCATGCAGCGAGCCCAACTTGATCAGGGTGGCAGGGCTATCGACAACGATGCCTGCAGTCTTCAAGCCGATCAGTCCGAGAAACAATCCGACGCCGGCACCCATCGCATGACGCAAGCTCACTGGGATGCTGTTGAGCAGCCACTCACGCACCCGTGACAAGGTCAGGAACATGAACAGCACCCCAGAGACGAACACCGCACCCAGCGCGGCCTCCCAGGTGTACCCCATGGTTCCGACCACGGTATAGGTGAAGAAGGCATTCAGGCCCATGCCCGGTGCCAGGCCAACCGGCCAGTTGGCGTACAGCCCCATCAGCAGGCAACCAAGGGCGGCGGCGATGCACGTGGCGACGAACGCTGCCCCGTGGTCGATGCCGGCGTCAGCCATGATGTTGGGGTTGACGAAGATGATGTAGGCCATGGTGATGAAGGTGGTCACCCCGGCGATCATTTCGGTCTTGACCGTGGTGCCGTGTCGCTTGAGTTTGAAAATCCGCTCCAGCCAACTCGTTTCGAGCGGTGGGGCGAGATCCAGCGTAGGGGCTTCGGATTTGCGGCTTTCCACAGCGAGTACTCCTCAAGTCTTTCTTGTTGTTCGGAGCCAGTGACCTGCGCTATGCACTTGGTGACTCCGCGAGGGGGATTGGCAGACATCCGACCGTTTGTTGACTTCAGGGTCAAGAAGTTGCTCGCTGGATTATCCTTTTGTGTACAAAGAATGCAAATAATGTTTTATCTTTTGTACGAACAATCTGACGTCTGATGGCTATATGCCGAAAGGCCACCTGCAGAAACGGGTCAGCCTGTGTACAATAGGCCCATACCTTTATCCTTTATTTTCCAACCAGGGCTTGCCATCCACCCTCTGACAGGTATTACAGTCAAGGTCCGACTGGCGGATTCCCGTGCTCGAGTGCCCATGAACGAACAGCTGCAACCTCTCAAGAAACCTGTGCGCAATGGCAAGGCCGGCCGCAGTGGTACCCAGGATGACATCGTCTACGCGCATATTTTCGAGGCGATCCTCGAGCAGCGGCTGGCGCCGGGCACCAAGTTGAGCGAGGAAGCGCTGGGCGAGATCTTCGGTGTCAGCCGCACCATCATCCGTCGCGCTCTGTCGCGTCTGGCCCATGAAAGCGTGGTGCTGCTGCGGCCCAATCGTGGTGCGGTTGTCGCCAGCCCAACGGTTGAAGAAGCCCGCCAGGTGTTCTTCTCCCGGCGTATGGTCGAGCGTGCGATCACTGAGCTGGCGGTGCAGCATGCAACGCTCGAGCAACTCAACGAACTGCGCCAGATGGTTCGCGAAGAGCGCGACAGCTTCTCGCGTGGCGACCGTGGCGCGGGTATTCGCCTGTCCGGTGAATTCCACCTCAAGCTGGCTGAGGCTGCCGGTAATGCACCGCTGGTGAGTTTCCAGCGCAGCCTGGTATCGCAGACCTCGCTGATCATCGCCCAGTACGAAAGCGGCAACCGCTCGCATTGCTCGTACGATGAGCACATGCAACTGATCGACGCCATCGAAGCGCGCGATGCGCAGCAGGCGGTGAGCCTGATGATGCATCACATGGACCACATCGACAGCAAGCTGAACCTGGACGAGGAGAGCGCCTCGGACGACCTGCATGCAGTGTTCTCGCACTTGCTGCAGAAAAAGCCCAAGGCTTCTGCCAAAGGTTGATCGTTTGCCTGGATGATAATGGGGCCGTACAGCGGCCCCAGTCGTTACTGGCCATTAGCCAAAGCTCTGCTAGATTTCACTCCTGCAAACCTTCATCAAGCAGTTGGGCTTGCGCAACCGTTGCGTCCAACTACTTGAGGAAAGGTCCATGACTACGTCCCTGGGTGTGCGCATGGGTGCCGAGCTGGTCGGCACATTCTGGTTGGTCCTGGGGGGATGCGGCAGCGCGGTGCTGGCGGCCAGCTCTCCCATCGGCATCGGCGTTCTGGGTGTCGCGTTCGCGTTCGGTCTCACCGTCCTGACCATGGCCTTCGCCATCGGCCATATCTCTGGTTGTCATCTCAACCCTGCGGTTTCGCTAGGGCTGGTGGTCGGTGGCCGGTTTCCTGCCAAAGAGCTGTTGCCCTACGTCGTCGCCCAGGTGGTCGGGGCAATCCTGGCCGCTGCGATGATTTACTTCATTGCCAGTGGCAAGGCCGGCTTCGAGTTGTCGTCGGGGCTTGCCTCGAACGGCTATGCCGAGCACTCCCCCGGCGGCTATTCGCTACTGGCGGGGTTCACCAGTGAAGTGGTGATGACGGCGATGTTCCTGGTGATCATCATGGGCGCCACCGATGCTCGTGCGCCGGCGGGCTTTGCGCCAATTGCCATTGGCCTGGCCCTGACCCTTATCCACTTGATCTCCATCCCGGTCACCAACACTTCGGTGAACCCGGCGCGTAGCACCGGGCCGGCGTTGTTCGTGGGAGGCTGGGCGTTGCAGCAGTTGTGGCTGTTCTGGGTGGCGCCGCTGATCGGGGCTGTGATCGGCGGCGCGCTGTATCGAGGGCTGGCGCGCGAACCTTAGCGCTGGTGCACGCAGCGCCCGGCCGCGAAGGTTTCACGCACGGTACGGTCGTCGCCCAGGGTGGTGAGGACGAACAGAGTCTCCTCGATGCTGTTGGACTGCTGAATGCGGTAGTCCAGCAGCGGCGTGGCTTTGTAGTCGAGCACCACGAAGTCGGCGTCGTTGCCAGGCTCCAAGCTGCCGATGCGGTCGTCCAGGCGCAGCGCGCGGGCGCCGCCGAGAGTGGCCAGGTACAGCGACTTGTACGGGTGCAGGCGAGCGCCCTGCAACTGCATGACTTTGTACGCCTCGTTGAGGGTATTGAGCAGCGAGAAGCTGGTGCCGGCTCCCACGTCGGTGCCCAGGCCGACGTTGACCTTGAACTTCTCCGCTTGCGGCAGGTTGAACAGGCCGCTGCCCAGGAACAGGTTGGAGGTCGGGCAGAAGGCGATCGCCGAACCGGTCTCGGCCAGGCGCTGGCATTCTTCATCGCACAGGTGCACGCCGTGGGCGAACACCGAGCGCTCGCCGAGCAGCTCGAAGTGGTCGTAGACGTCCAGGTAGCCTGTGCGTTCAGGGAACAGCGCCTTGACCCAGTCGATTTCCTTGAGGTTCTCCGACAGGTGGGTGTGCATATACACGCCCGGATGCTCCTTGAGCAGTTGTCCGGCCAGGGCCAGTTGCTCTGGGGTGCTGGTCGGGGCGAAGCGAGGAGTAACTGCGTAGTGCAGGCGGCCCTTGCCGTGCCAGCGCTCGATCAGTGCCTTGCTTTCGCTGTAGGAAGATTCGGCGGTGTCGGTGAGGTAGTCCGGTGCGTTGCGGTCCATCATCACCTTGCCGGCGATCAGGCGCAGGTCCAGGCGTTGGGCTTCTTCGAACAGGGCGTTGACCGACTCGGGGTGCACGCTGCCGAACACCAGGGCGGTGGTGGTGCCATTGCGCAGCAGTTCCTGGAGGAAGATTTTCGCGACGTTGTCGGCATGGGCCTTGTCGGCGAACTGCTTTTCGCACGGGAAGGTGTAGGTGTTCAACCAGTCCAGCAGTTGCTCGCCATAGGAGCCGATCATGCCGGTCTGCGGGAAGTGGATATGGGTATCGATGAAGCCTGGGGTGATCAGGGCATCCTGGTAGTGCACCACTTCGATGTCGGCATCCAGCGTCGGCAGCAGCTCGCTGGCATGCCCCAAGGCACTGATGCGGCCGTTGTCGACTACCAGCAGGCCGTCTTCGTAATAGGCATGGGAGGCCTCCAGGCCGACCTCGGCTGGGTCAGCGATGCTGTGCAGGATGGCCGATCGGTAGGCTTTACGGGTTGCAGTCATATCACGCTCGTCAAATGGCTTGGCTGCGCCGAGAGGGCGGCAGCAGTTGGGCAATGGGGCCGGCGTTCACGCCAGCGTCGTGCTGGCCAAAGCAGGCGTTGTAGGTGGCAATGATTTCCGCGGCGATGGACACGGCGATCTCGATCGGCAGCTTGCCCTTGACCTCGGCCAGGCCCATCGGGCAACGCATCCGTGCCAGCAGGGCATCGTCGTAACCGCGTTCACGCAGGCGGTGCTCGAACTTGACGCGCTTGGTCTTCGAGCCGATCAGGCCGAACCAGGTGAAATCGTTGCGCTTGAGGATGGCCGCAGTCAGCTCCAGGTCGAGCTGGTGGTTGTGGGTCATGACGATGCAGTAACTGCCTGCTGGCAGTTCGGCGACTTCGTCGACCGGCTCCTCGCTGATGATCTTGCTCACCCCGGCTGGGATCAGATCGGGGAATTCCTGCTCGCGCGAATCGATCCAGCGCACTCGGCAGGGCAGGGCGGCGAGCAAGGGTACCAGAGCGCGACCGACATGGCCCGCGCCGAACACGGCGATCTGTGCCTGTACTGCGGCCATTGGTTCGAACAGCAGCACAGTGGCGCCGCCGCAGCATTGGCCGAGGCTGGCCCCGAGGCTGAAGCGCTCCAGGTGTGGGGTGCTGCGTTGTTCCTCGAGCATCTGCCGGGCGATGTGCAGGGCTTTGTATTCCAGGTGGCCGCCGCCGATGGTGTCGAACATCTGGCTGGCGCTGACGACCATTTTCGAGCCGGCGTTGCGCGGGGTCGAGCCGCGCTCCTCGATGATGGTCACCAGGACGCAGGCTTCGCCGCGGGCTTGCAGGTCGGCGAGGGCGTTGATCCATTGGTGCATGATGCAGATCCTCTCTCGATCACTGTTGGAGCGGACATGCCCGCTCCAACAGAGAGCCGCGGCGTTAATGCGTTACGGTTTCCACTTCAACTTCTGCAGGTTGCGCTGCGGCCAGCGCCTGGCGCATCTGCTCGCAGCCCCACAGTACCCGCTCGGGGGTTGCCGGGGCGTCGATGTTCGGCTGCACCTGGTAGCCGGCAATGCTCGCCACCGCATCCTTGATCGCGCACCAGGCAGCGATGCCGAGCATGAACGGCGGCTCGCCAACGGCCTTGGAATGGAACACGGTGTCCTCCGGATTCTTGCGGTTTTCCACCAGTTTCACCCGCAGGTCCAACGGCATGTCGGCGACGGCGGGAATCTTGTAGCTGGCCGGGCCGTTGGTCATCAGCTTGCCTTTGGCGTTCCACACCAGCTCTTCGGTGGTCAACCAGCCCATACCCTGGATAAAGCCGCCTTCCACCTGGCCGATGTCGATGGCCGGGTTCAGCGAGTCACCGACGTCGTGCAGGATGTCGGCACGCAGCATCTTGTACTCGCCGGTCAACGTATCGACGATCACTTCGACGCAGGCCGCCCCAAAGGCGAAGTAGTAGAACGGCCGACCACGCGCCTGAGTGCGGTCGTAGTAGATCTTCGGGGTGCGGTAGAAGCCGGTGCTCGACAGCGATACCTGGGCAAAGTACGCCTGCTGCACCAACTGCTCGAAACTGACGATCTCTTCGCGAATGCGCACATGGCCATTGCGAAACTCGACGTCTTCCTCGGTGACCTTCCAGTGCCGTGCAGCAAACTCAGTCAACCGTGCCTTGAGGATTTCGGCGGCGTTCTGAGCGGCCTTGCCGTTCAGGTCGGCGCCACTGGAGGCTGCGGTTGGCGAGGTGTTGGGCACCTTGTCGGTGTTGGTTGCGGTGATCTGGATGCGATCGAAATCGACCTGGAATACCTGCGCCACAACCTGCGCGACCTTGGTGTTCAAACCCTGGCCCATCTCGGTGCCGCCGTGGTTGAGGTGAATGCTGCCGTCGGTATAGATGTGGATCAGCGCACCGGCCTGGTTGAGGAAGGTGGCGGTAAAGGAAATACCGAACTTCACCGGCGTTAGCGCCAGGCCCTTTTTCAGGATTGGGCTGTGCTCGTTGAAACGGCGGATCGACTCGCGGCGCTCGGCGTAATCGCTGCTGGCCTCGAGCTCTGCGGTCATCTCCTCGAGCATGTTGTGCTCGACGGTCTGGTAGTAGTGGGTGACGTTGCGCTCGGTCTTGCCGTAGTAGTTGGCCTTGCGCACCGCCAGCGGGTCACGGCCCAGCTGACGGGCGATGTGGTCCATCACCTGCTCGATGGCGACCATCCCTTGCGGGCCGCCAAAGCCGCGGTAGGCGGTATTGGAGGCGGTGTTGGTCTTGCAGCGATGGCCATGCACGGTGGCATCGCCCAGGTAATAGGCGTTGTCGGAGTGGAACATGGCGCGGTCGACGATCGAGCCAGACAGGTCAGGTGAGTAGCCACAGTTGCCGGCCAGGTCGAACTGGATGCCATGCAGGCGGCCGTCATCATCGAAGCCCACGTCATATTCGACGTAGAACGGGTGACGCTTGCCAGTCATGGTCATGTCTTCGACCCGGGGCAGGCGCATCTTGGTCGGCTGTCCGGTCAGGCGTGCGATCACCGCGCACAGGCAGGCGGGGCTGGCCGCTTGGGTTTCCTTGCCGCCGAAACCACCACCCATGCGGCGCATGTCGAGGACGATCTTGTTCATCGGTACGTCGAGTACTTCGGCGACCAGCTTCTGCACTTCGGTGGGGTTCTGCGTGGAGCAGTAGACGATCATGCCGCCATCTTCGGTGGGCATCACCGAGGAGATCTGCGTCTCCAGGTAGAAGTGCTCCTGGCCGCCGATGTGCAGCGTGCCCTGCAAGCGGTGCGGGGCGCTGGCCAGTGCTGCTGCCGAGTCACCGCGCTGGTGGGTGTGGCTGTCGAGCACGAAGTGCTTTTTACGCAGCGCTTGGACCACATCGAGCACCGGCTCCAGGTCCTGGTACTCGACGATTGCCGCCATCGCCGCCTGGCGTGCGGTTTCCAGGTCGCGGGCAGCGACGGCGAGCACGGGCTGGCCGAAGAACTCGACCTTGTCGATCGCCAGCAGTGGGTCGCCGGCTACGACCGGGCCGATGTCCTTCAGGCCCGGAATGTCTTCGTGGGTGATGACGATGCGCACACCTTCGAAGGCGTAGCAGGGCGTGGTGTCGATGCGCAGGATGCGCGCGTGGGCGCGGTCCGAGGTGCGCGCATAGACGTGCAACTGGTTGGGGAATTCCAGGCGGTCATCGATGTAGATCGCCTCGCCGGACACATGTTTGTCGGCGCTGTCGTGCTTGACGCTGCGGCCGACCCCGGTGCTCAGGTCCTGGCGGAACAGTTCGGCCATCTCGGCCTGGCTCTTGACGGCGTGATGGTTAGACATAGGCGGTCACCCGGGTTTCGATGTGCGGCGATTGCAGTTCGATGAAGTACTTGCGCAGCAGGTTCTGCGCGGTGAGCAGGCGGTACTCTTTGCTCGCACGGAAGTCCGTGAGCGGGCTGAAGTCTTCAGCCAGCGCCTGGCAGGCGCGCTCCAGGGTGGCCTGGTTCCAAGGCTTGCCGCGCAGCGCCGCTTCACAGGCGCGGGCGCGTTTGGGGATCGCCGCCATGCCGCCGAAGGCGATGCGCACGCCGCTGACCACGCCATTCTCGATGCTCAGGTTGAACGCTGCGCACACCGCCGAGATATCGTCGTCCAGACGTTTGGAAACCTTGTAGGCGCGGAAGGTCCAGTCATTGCTGGCGCGCGGCACGATGATCTTCTCGATGAACTCGCTGTCCTGGCGGGCGGTGATGCGGTAGTCGATGAAGTAGTCTTCCAGGGCCAGGGTGCGCTGACGTTGACCCTGGCGCAGTACCACCTGGGCATCCAGGGCGATCAGCAGGGGCGGTGAGTCGCCAATCGGCGAGGCGTTGCCGATGTTGCCACCCAGGGTGCCCTGGTTGCGGATCTGCAGGGAGGCGAAGCGGTGCAGCAGGGCGCCGAAGTCCGGGTATTCTTCGCTCAGCGCGCCATAGCAGTCGGTCAGAGGGGTGGCTGCACCGATTTCCAGGTGCGTGGCGCTCTTGTCGATGCGCTTGAGTTCGGCCACGCCACCGACGTAGATCATCACCGGCAAGGTGCGGTGGAACTGGGTGACTTCCAGGGCCAGGTCGGTGCCGCCTGCGAGCAGGCGAGCTTCTGGGTGCGAGCTGTACAGGTCGGCCAGGTCGGCCACGGTAAGCGGTACCAGGCAGCGTTTGTCGCCGCTGTTGAGTTCGCCGGTTTCGCTCGGGGCGATGGCTTTGAGGCGAGCGATGGTTTGCGCCTGCTGGGCATCGAACTGATCGCGGCAGGGCATGGCGCAGCTCTGCTCGGCAGCGGCGAGAATCGGCCGGTAGCCGGTGCAGCGGCACAGGTTGCCGGCGAGGGCTTCCTGGGCTTGCTGCAGGTCATGGCCTTGGCTGTTTTTCTGCAGGGCGAACAGCGACATGACAAAGCCCGGGGTGCAGAAGCCGCATTGCGAACCATGGCAGTCAGCCATTGCCCGCTGCACACTGTGCAGCTCGCCTTGATGCTTGAGGCCCTCGACGCTGATCAGTTGCTTGCCGTGCAACGACGAGACGAAGGTCAGGCACGAGTTGAGGCTGCGGTAGCGCAGGGTCTCGTGACCTTGGTCGTCCTGGGTGAGCTCGCCCACGACCACGGTGCAGGCGCCGCAGTCGCCACTGGCGCAGCCTTCCTTGGTTCCGGGTTTGCCTAGGTGCTCACGCAGGTATTGCAGCACCGTCATGTTCGGGTCCAGGGCGTGCTCATTACGCAGCTCCTGGTTGACGAGAAACTGGATCACGGGGAAGGCCTCGCAATGGTTTTATTGTTGTTCGGGCGGACTCTAAGCAACCCTTGACCTCTTGGTCAATAATTTTCTGACTCAAAGGTCAAGAAATTATCTGTAATGAGTCTAGGCCGCGAACACTGCCTTTACCGTAAGCATAGATCGCGCCGGATTTATTGGGGGTGGAGTGACGAGTTGCGCAGGTATTTGGCGTTTGCAGCCAGCTTGCTTGGTAGTTTGCAGGCTTTGCTCCCAGGCAGGCGTTGCGCGTTTGCCTGGGGCCAGCTCCACTAAGGGCGGAGCTGGTGATCATGCACCGCCAGGCAAATCGCAAAGAGCTTCCCGTTGCCTGGCAGCGAATGTGTGGCGAGGGCTACAGTCCAGCCATGATCACAGCCCTGACGCGGCTGTACCGTTGTTCAACTTTGGCTGCCGGTAAAGCTCGAGCAACACCTGATCCAGCACCTGGGATGCCCCCCAAGGCTTGGGATCATTCAAGATCGCCGCCACCGCCCAGGTATGGCCGTTGCTGTCCCGGCTAAACCCGGCGATCGCCCGCACTGTGTTGAGCGTCCCGGTCTTGATGTGGCCCTCACCGGTCAAGGCGGTACGCTTGAGCCGCTTGCGCATGGTGCCATCCATGCCTACCAGCGGCATGGAACTGATGAACTCGGCAGAGTAGGGGCTCTTCCAGGCCGCTTGCAGCAACTGCGCCATCTCGCGGGTGCTAACGCGTTCAGCGCGAGACAAGCCGGAGCCGTTTTCCATCACCAGGTGCGGCGCGGTGATGCCCTTTTTCGCCATCCACTGACGCACCACGCGCTGGGCAGCACGCGCATCATCGCCGTCGGCATCGGTCCGGAATTGTGCTCCCAGGCTGAGGAACAGCTGCTGGGCCATGGTGTTGTTGCTGTATTTGTTGATGTCGCGAATCACTTCCACCAGGTCCGGCGAGAACGCCCGGGCCAGCAAGCGTGCGCTCTTGGGCACGTTCTCGATGCGGTCACGGCCCTGAATGCTGCCACCAAGCTCGTTCCAGATTGCCCGTACGGCCCCGGCGGCGTAGGCCGGGTGGTCGAGCAGGGCCAGGTAGGTCTGCGAGTTGCAGCCTTCACCTAACTGGCCGCTGACCACGACACTGACCCCATCAGGTTGAACCTGCGGGTTGTAGCGCACCTCGCCGGTGCACTGCTTGGAGGCTACGGCCTTGACTTGGTTGTCGATGCGGATCGTGGCGATGGGGGGCTCGACCGCCACCAGTACTTTGCCGCCATCGTTACGGGCAACGAAGCGCAACGCTTTGAGGTTGACCAGCAGCGAGTCCGGCTTGACCAGGAACGGCTTGTTCATGTCGCCGCCGTCATCGTCGAAGTGCGGCAGGTTGGGCTGGACGAAGTGGCTGCGATCAAGCACCAGATCACCCGTGACCGTGCGCACGCCGTTGGCACGCAGATCGCGCATCAGCAGCCACAGCTTTTCCATGTTCAGCTTGGGATCACCGCCGCCCTTGAGGTACAGGTTGCCGTTGAGCACGCCGTTGCTCAGGGTGCCATCGGTATAGAACTCGGTTTTCCACTGGAAGGTTGGGCCGAGCAGCTCGAGGGCTGCGTAGGTGGTCACCAGCTTCATGGTCGAAGCCGGGTTGACCGACACATCGGCGTTGAACACCGTTGCTGTGCCAGGGCCGTCCAGGGGCAGCATCACCAACGACAGGGCCGAATCTTGCAGTTTGTTGGTCTTGAGAGCCTGCTGCACCTTCGGTGGCAGGGTGGTGTTGACGGCGGCAGCCTGGCTGGGCATGGCCAAGGGCAGCATGAGGCCGGCGAGAAACAGTGGGCGGAGCGCTTTGATCATAAGAACTGAAACCCTGCGGGCGAGGGGAAAGATAACGGGGCTGTAAAAGATGATGGCCCCAGATCGAAATATAGTGCGCATTATGCCCCAAGCGCACCGAACATGGGCCCCGTTCGACACAAATGCGCCGCATGGCCGCGGAAACTGGTAAAGTGCCGCCGGTAATTACTCAAGAGGATTGTTTCATGGCTACCAACCGTTCCCGTCGTCTGCGCAAGAAACTCTGCGTGGATGAATTCCAGGAGCTGGGCTTCGAGCTGAACCTTGCTTTCAAGGAAGACCTGTCCGACGAAGCCATCGATGCCTTCCTCGACGCATTCCTTGCAGAAGCAATGGATGCCAACGGCCTGGACTATGTAGGCGGTGATGATTTCGGCCTGGTTTGCCTGGCTAACCGTGGCTCGGTCAGTGAAGAGCAGCGCGCTGCTGTTGAAGCCTGGCTCAAAGGCCGTAACGAGCTGACCAAGATCGAAGTCAGCCCGCTGCTGGATGCCTGGTATCCGGAAAAGCCGATCAACTCGGCTTCCTGATCCACGCCTGAGCGGGTGCTTCAAGCACACCGCTCTGCCAAGCCCTGGTGGGTCAGCCCAGCTGATCAGCCAGGGCTTTTTCTATGCGGCGCATTTGTCGTGCCAGAACCTGTCGGCGCAGTTTGAGCTGCTGTAAAGACAGATTCGCCTGCTCCAGCCGCTCACACGCCTCCATCAACTTCCTTGCCTCCAGCATCCGCGCGGCGCTGAGGATCTTGTGTGCCTGTTCGGCAATGGCTTGCGCTTGCTGCTGCGGATCGAGCGCCATGAGCGCGGCAAAGTCATCGTGCAAACTCTGCTGCAGGATAGTCAGTAGGCGCCTGCGGTCCTGCGGCTTATCACCCACCACTGAGGCCAGCCCAGACAAGCAGAAGTGGCGGTTCAGCGGTGCCGGTGCTGCTGTGCCAATTGCAGGCGTAACGCTGGCCAGGCGCTGGCTCAAGGAACGTAGGCTGATAGGTTTGAGCAGGCAGTCATCCATGCCCGCATCCAGGCATTTTTGCCGCACCTCAGGCTGGGCATTGGCGGTATAGCCAAGGATGATGCAACGCGACCTTGCGCCCGCCTGCTCCTCGGCACGTATAGCCCGGGCGACTTGGTAGCCGCTCAAGTGCGGCATATTGCAATCGAGGATCAACACGTCGAAATCTCGTTCACGCCATCGGTCAAGGCCTTCACGGCCATCGCTTGCGGTGGTGTGGCCAAGACCCAGGAAGTTCAATTGCTGCGCCATCAGCAGCAAGTTCGCCGGATGGTCGTCAATGACCAGAATGCTCAGGCGCGCATCAGGCACCTCGACCTCAGGTTCCTCCGAGCCTACTGGCAGCGCGGCCTCGACCTGTTGTAAGGGCATCAGCAGGCGCACTTGGGTGCCGACATCTTGTAGGCTCTTGAGCGTCAGGCTGCCGCCCATCATTTCACAGAGGTTGCGGCTGATTGCCAGCCCCAGCCCCGTGCCTGCGCGAGCGCCTTCGCTGTGGGCGTTGGCCTGGACGAATGGATTGAACAGCCGCTGCACCTCGTCATCGGCGATACCGATGCCGCTGTCGCGCACTTCCAGATCCAGCGTTGGCCCGCTCATCGCATCCTGATGCGTTAAGGCAACGCTGATGCGCACCTGGCCGTGCTCAGTGAACTTGATGGCATTGCTCACCAGGTTGGACAGCACTTGTTTGAAACGCAGGGGGTCGAGCAACACATGGCAGCGAGCACTCGAATCGATCATCAACTGCAACGCCAGGCCTTTCTGCCGCGCCTGGCCCTCGAACACCCGCGCCACTGATTCGATCACACTGGTCAGGTTTACCGGCTCCGGCAGCAGTGACAAGTGGCCCGATTCGATCCTGACGATGTCGAGGATATCGCCAATCAGCCCCAGTAAGTCCTTCGCCGACTGATAGGCGACTTCGATCGCCGGTTTGTCCAGGCGGCCTTGCTCGGCATGCTCGACCGCCAACTCAAGCATGCCGATCACTGCGTTCATAGGGGTGCGGATTTCATGGCTGATGGTCGCCAGAAACGTGCTCTTGGCGCGGTTGGCGTCGTCGGCCTGTTTCTTCGCCAGGCGCAGTTCCTCGATCAGCTTGCGTCGATCACTGATATCGATCCAGCCACCGATGATGCCTTGCAGCTCACCCAACGAATCTCTGAAGGGGAGCACCCAGTGATAGATCGTCAGCTCGCGATCGTTGATGCAAATCTGTCGATCAACGATCAATGGCACGCCGGCTTGCATCACGTGCTGATAGTCGGCCTGGATCTGCTGGGTATGCTCATGATTACTACACAGGCTATCTTCCAGGCGCTTGCCGATGACGTCTGTGGCGCAAGCCTGCACTGCCTCCAGATAACTGTCGTTGCACGATTGCAGACGGCCTTCACGGTCACGTACGAACAGTGGGTGCGGCGTTCCATTGAGCAGCGCACTCATGAATTCGAGTTGATCATTGAGGGCCTTTTCGGCGTGTTGGCGCTGTTTAATCTGGCGGCGCAGTCGCGCATTCCAGAGCAACGCCAGTAGCAGCAGTAGGCAGAAGCCTATGACGATTTGAATCGCCAACTGCCGGTATTTTCGCCAATAGACATCGTCGTGGTTGGTGTAGCCTCGCCAGCGGTTATTGATCACACCGAGCTCTTCGGGCGAAATGCTCATCAGCGCCTTGTCGAGGATCGATGCCAGCAGTTGAGCCTGCAGGGTCGTGGCCATGGAGAAGCTGGCGGGCTCTGTACCGACTGTGCTGCGGATGATCAGCTCGGAACTGTTGGCCAGCGCGTGATTGGCATCGATCATTGTGGTGATTGCGGCGTCGACAGCGCCACTACTGAGCAGCGCCATGGAGAAATACGGGCTTTCGGTTTCGATCGCCATGACCTGGGGGTGCTGCTCGGAAAGCAGTTCGGCGACTGTGCTGTCACGGGTTACCGCAACGCGTTTTCCCGCCAACTGCTCCAAAGCAGGGGGCGTATCGCTGTCGGCCCGGGTGAGCAGCACGAAGGCGCTCTCCAGGTAGGGGCGGCTGATGCGCAGCTTGCTGTCGCGTTCTTGCTGTTTGGAGATGGCTGCAATGACGTCGGCGCGACCGTCTTCGAGCCGGGTGATCATGTCGCTAAGGCTACTGGACTTCTGAATTTCAAAACGCAAACCGGTACGTAGGCGCAGCAGCTCCAAGAGGTCAGCGGTGATGCCACGAAACTGGCCATTGCTGTCAACGTACGACATGGGCGCGGCAGTTTCATCGATCACCACGCGCATTACAGGATGTTGTGACAGCCATCGCTCTTCGCGCCGCGTAAGTTGCAGTTTACGTTCGCTCAACAGTGTGTCGCTGCCTGCGCTCCAGCGTTTGAGGATGTTGGTGCGCACGGTGCTGGGCTGGCTATCGAGTACGGCATCGATCAGCGTCTTGAGCATGGTGTCGTCGCTGCGCATGGCAAAACTGAAACCAACGGCCTCATGTTTGCCGAAGGCCGCCATGCGCAGGCGCGGCAGGTGTCCCCGATTGAGCTGGTAATGGGTGGAAATGGTATCGCCGATGAACACGTCGGCCTGACCAAAGGCCACGGCGTTGAGTGCTTGGGTAGAGGATCCGAAAGTCTGCAAGGTCGACTTGGGATAGGCTTGATTCACGCCTTTAGCTGGCAGGTAGTGATAGAGCATGCTCAGGCGCATGCCTTCGAGCCCAGCGTCCAGCGAGCGTTGTTCGTTTTCGCGGGTCACCAGCACCGGCTGGTCTATTGCGTAGGGCCGCGAGAGGGCCAGGCCAGCGGTGGCGGCTTCATAGCCATTGGCACTGCCGAGCATATCGATTTGCCCTTGTTTAAGGGCCTCAACCGCTGCATGGCGGCTAGGGAAGCCCAGCACCCGCACAGGGACTTGCAGGGCGCTACCGATCAACCCGGCGTATTCGGCAGTGAGCCCTTGGTAGTCACGGCCGCCGCTGGTGATGTCGAACGGGGCGTAATCTGGAAAGGATGTGCCGAGGTTCAAGGTCTGCTTGTTCTTGAGCCATTCTCTTTGTTCGTTCGACAGGGCCGGGTGCATAGCATTGGCGGTCGACCGTGTGAGCAGGGTATAGGATACGACGTCACGCTGGACGACCTGTGCCTGCCCGGTGCTGAAGACCAAGCTAAGCATCAGTAAGGCTAAGTACCGCGCCATTGCCAACCTCAGACCAGCGCGTTGCGTTTTGCCACGTCGATCAGGTCCACCAGGCTGGCGACCTGGAGTTTCTGCATGAGGCGTTTTTTATAGGTGCTAACGGTCTTGTTGCTGAGAAACATGCCTTTGGCTATGTCTTTGTTGCTCTTTCCTTGGGCAAAAAGTTGCAGCACCATCAGTTCTCTATCATTAACTTGTCGGAAAAGGTGTATATCGGAACTGGTTTTTTCCAAGTCGCCGTGGAGCGCCTGGCTGGGAAAGTAGTTGTAACCGGAAAGTACCGCTTTGATTGCACTGACCAGCTCAGTCAGGTCTTCTTGTTTGCACACATAGCCTGAAGCGCCCGAATGCATGCAGCGCAGGGCGAACAAGGCGGGCGCTTGCGCGGTAAGGATCAGCACTTTGCTGGGCAACGCCATCGACTGGAAGCGTGACAGTACTTCCAGCCCATCTAGTTTGGGGATGGCGATGTCGAGAATCACCAGGTCAGGCCGTGCTTCACGAATCAGTTGCATGGCGTCGACGCCATTGTCCGATTCACCCACGATCCTGTAACTCTGATTTTCCAGCAGCATACGCACTGCTAACCGTATAACGGGATGATCGTCGACAATAAATATGGATTGCATATTCAACTTTCCATGGGCAGGTGTCTGAAACAGTGAGCACCTTATCGCAGATGGAGGAGGTCGGACATGCAGGAAACGGCGTTGAGCCGTATATGGGAAATGGCCTACAGCAAAAGACTATTTGTCCTGCGAGAGCACCATCAAGATGTTTTGTTTTAACGACAGTCTGGTCATTTGCCAGGGAGATAACTTGGGTTGTTTATTTTGGTGATAGCAAGGTCGGACGTTTCCTTCAATGCGATTCGGCCAGCGTGCGCTGGCCGTGGTCGTCTCAAGTTGGGCTGGAGCGCCCGGTCATTTCGCAGGCCATCTCGCTGGCATAGCTGTCAGTCATTCCGGCGATGAAGTCGATCATGCGCAGGAATGCGTTGTGCAATGAGCCGTGAGGGTCGGGGGCATGATTGCCGATCAGGTCGAGGACGCGGCGGCTCTTGAACGACGGCGTACGTCCGCCGTGCTGTTCCAGTGCGGCGCCACAGAAGGCGTTGAGGAGGATTTCCAGGGTGGTGTAGGCGCCAATCTCATGCAGCGTCTTGCGCTTGTCCTGGAAGATCTTCTTGCGCGCCATGTCCTTGGCCTGCAGCACGCAACGTTTGGCCGGGCCGTGCATGTGCTCGACCAGATCGCCCGCCAGCCGGCCGCTTAGCAGGGCGGCCTGCTGTTCGACAAACGCCTGCGCGGCAGCGTTGGTCAGGTGCTCGATGGCTTTGCCGCGCAGAATGGCCAATTTGCGCCGACGAGAATCATTGGCGCCGAGTTGACGATAGGTCTCTGGCAGGTCGTCACCGACCAGGTCGAGCAGCAGCGCCTCAACTTCGGCGTACTCCAGCAGCTCCATTTCCAGGCCGTCTTCCAGGTCAATCAGCGCATAGCAGATGTCGTCTGCCGCCTCCATCAGGTACACCAGCGGATGACGCGCCCAGCGCTGCTCTTCGAGTTGGGGCAGGCCAAGCT
Organism: Pseudomonas sp. Je.1.5.c; assembly: GCF_051129895.1. NCBI lineage: Bacteria > Pseudomonadati > Pseudomonadota > Gammaproteobacteria > Pseudomonadales > Pseudomonadaceae > Pseudomonas > Pseudomonas sp. Je.1.5.c. Next base: position 41,238 of record NZ_JBCPSP010000023.1, on the reverse strand, counting down.
TGCGGGCGATTTGATCCATCAGCGCCAGCTCACTCTGGTAGCAGCCAAACTTGTGCTTCTTGTAGCCCAGGGCGTCGGCATGGCGCGAACTCCACGGGTACTTGAGGTAGGTGCCGAGCGTGGCATAGGTCAGGCGAGTGCCGCCGTCGAACTGGTGGTATTCCAGTTGCGTCAACACGCGAAACCCTTGGGCATTACCCTCGAAATTGAGGAAGTCGGCGCGCTGGTCGTCGCTCATATCATCCAGCCAGCCGCGTCCTGCGGCCTGTTGGAACCAGTAACGGATGGCGTCTTCGCCAGAGTGGCCGAACGGCGGGTTGCCGATATCGTGGGCCAGGCAGGCGGACTGCACGATCATGCCCAGGTCGCTCGGTTCGCACCAGTCGGGCAGATTCTGGCGCAAGGTTTCGCCCACGCGCATGCCTAGCGAGCGGCCGACGCAGCTGACTTCCAGCGAGTGGGTCAGGCGGGTGTGGATGTGGTCGTTGCTGGACACCGGGTGCACCTGGGTCTTACGCCCCAGGCGGCGGAAGGCGCCGGAGAAGATGATGCGGTCGTGGTCCTTGTGGAAGGGGCTGCGCCCCAGTTCTTCCGGGCTGTAAAGGGCTTTGCCCAGGCGTTCGCGGGTCAGCAGGGTATGCCAGTCCAAGGCTCATTTCTCCCGTCGGATAATCGCCATAGCTTCCTGTTTCAGCGGCGCCCGCGCAAGCGGCGGGCGCAACTGATCAATGTCGCCGACCGTTTTGCAGGAATAGGCGTACCAGTGGGATCAGGCTACTGCCCAAACGCACCAAGCGAGAAAGGTTGCCGCTGCGCGCACCCTTGCCCGTCAAGAAACCAAGCGCTACCACTGCGCCAAGGCCCCACAACGGCGCGTGCTTGATACCCAGGCCATCCTGCAACGAGCCGCCCATGCCGCGCAGGCGTCTGACCGGTTCGAGCAGTTGCGCCGACTCATGGCGAATTTCCTGGCGGTGCATTTCCAGGCGCAGGCGCAGCAACGCTTTGCGCAGCTCGCGCGGATTACGGGTGTTGGGGAGTTCGGGCAGGCTCATGGCAACAGGCGCTCCCTGTCCTTGGCGAGCTCCTCGAGGGTGGAGCTGAAAGGGGATGATTCATCGAACACGGCAGCCTTCAAGCGCAAGCCGCAGTAGACCGTTGCTGCGCCATAGAACACACACAGCCCGATGATGCCCGCCAGGCGATAGCTGTCCCACAACAGTACCAGCAGCAAGCCGGACAGCGCCGTCAGCAGCAACAAGGCAAACACCAGCGCCAACCCTGCAAACAGCAGCAGCTTGAGGGTGCGACCTTTCTGCTCTTGTAGTTCGATGCCGAACAGTTCGATATGGCTGTGCAGCAACCCAAGCAGGGCCGCGCCCAGGCGTTTGCCAGAGGCGCCAGCCGTGATGGCCTCGTTATCCATGGGCACTCCTCAGCGCCGATTGGCCAGCAGGCCGATCAGCAAGCCGACGCCTGCGGCAATGCCAATGGCCTGCCACGGGTTTTCCTGGACGTACTCTTCGGCACTGGCCAGTGCCGCCTGGCCACGCACGCGCACCGAATCCTGGGTCAGTTGCAGGCTTTCGCGGGCCTGCTCGAGGCGCTCGTGGATCTGCTCGCGCAGCTCATCAGCCTGGTCACCGGCCAGGTTGGCGGTGTCAGCGAGCAGTTTTTCGGTGTCGCGCACCAGTGCCTGGAAGTCAGCCATCAATATCTCTTGAGCAGTCTTTGCCGATTTGCTGGCCATTGGATCTCTCCCTGTTGATGTGTGTGGTTAATTCGAGTGACGCGGTGCAATGAAGGTTCAGTGCCAGTTGCTGGTATGGCGCTTGCTACGTCTGGGGGCGCAGCCGAGCGCCTGTGCGCCCAATTCGTGCGCCACGCCCGCGGATACCGCTAAACCTTAACCCAATCCACGACAAACCCAAGAAAAAACCACGCACGCTCTGCTCGCCTCACCGAAACGGGGCAGGGGAGTGGGCACCGATTCGGTGCAGGGATGCAGGTTCTTGAACTGTCCTGGTGCTTTTTCAGCAGGTCTGCCTACCTCATGGAAAACATGCACAGCGCGATGGACTCCCTGGTCCATGGCTCCAACACCCTGTTCCTTCTGCTGGGGGCCATCCTGGTCCTGGCGATGCATGCCGGCTTTGCGTTTCTTGAAGTCGGCACGGTGCGCCATAAGAACCAGGTCAATGCCTTGTCGAAGATCCTCAGCGACTTCGCCGTGTCGGCCCTGGTGTACTTCTTCGTCGGCTACTGGATCGCCTATGGCGTGAGCTTCCTGCAGCCAGCTGCGCAGCTCGCCAGCGATCACGGCTATGGCCTGGTCAAATGCTTCTTCCTGATTACCTTTGCCGCAGCCATACCGGCAATCATTTCCGGGGGCATTGCTGAACGTGCCCGCTTTGCCCCGCAGTTGTGTGCCACGGCGTTGATCGTGGCGTTGGTTTATCCGTTCTTCGAAGGCATCGTGTGGAATGGCAATCTGGGCATCCAGGCCTGGCTGCAGGCGCGCTTTGGGGCACCGTTTCATGACTTCGCCGGGTCGGTTGTGGTGCACGCGATGGGCGGGTGGCTGGCGCTGGCGGCGGTGCTGTTGCTGGGGGCGCGCCGCGGGCGCTATCGCGATGGCCGCCTGGTGGCGTTTGCGCCGTCGAGTATCCCCTTCCTGGCGCTGGGCTCGTGGATTCTGATCATTGGCTGGTTTGGCTTCAACGTGATGAGTGCGCAAAGCCTGCAGGGCATCAGCGGCCTGGTGGCGATCAATTCGCTGATGGCCATGGTCGGCGGCACGCTGGCCGCGTTGTGGGCAGGTCGCAACGACCCAGGTTTTTTGCACAACGGGCCGCTGGCCGGCTTGGTAGCGATTTGCGCTGGGTCCGACCTGATGCATCCGCTAGGCGCTTTGGCCACTGGCCTGGTAGCGGGGGTGCTGTTCGTCTGGTGCTTCACCGCTGCGCAGAATCGCTGGAAGATCGACGATGTGCTTGGGGTCTGGCCGTTGCATGGGCTGTGCGGGGTATGGGGTGGCATCGCCTGTGGCATCTTTGGCCAGGCTAGTCTGGGTGGCTTGGGTGGCGTCAGTCTGGTCAGCCAGCTGCTGGGCAGCCTGGCAGGTGTGCTGGTGGCATTGCTCGGGGGCTTTGCCGTGTATGGCCTGATCAAGGCGGTGCATGGCTTGCGCTTGAGCCATGAAGAGGAGTTCCAGGGGGCTGACCTGTCGCTGCATCGGATTGGCGCAACCAGCCAGGATTGATCGTGGTCAGGTGCACTTCGCGCGCTGTGGACCTAAAATAAGCATCCCTCCACAGCTTGCGCGGGACTTGCCATGCTGCCTGAATGCCAACTGTTCAGCACCCTCGGTTGCCACTTGTGTGAAGTGGCCGAAGCGGTGCTGATGCCCTTTGTCGAACACGGCTTGTTGGTGGAGCTTATCGACATCGCCGACGATGAATCGTTATTCGAACGCTATGGTCTGATCATTCCGGTGCTGCGTCGTTGTGATAACGGTGGCGAGCTGCGCTGGCCATTCGATGCTGAACAGGTAGTGGCCTTCCTGCAGTAGCGATGGCTTGATTTGACGCAACCGTAGGTAACTCCGTATGCTGTATATAAATACAGTATTGGGGTGGCCGATGCTCAACGTCGAGCAATTGAAGTACAGCGTCAATCGGATGTCCCCGCAGAAGGTGGGTGACGCCGTGCTGGAGCTGCGCCTCGAAGGCTTGGTGACTGATGACCGAACGCCTTTCGGCAAAGTCCATTTCAACACCTGCTTCGCTGAAATCGAGGCCTTGTTCCAGCGTGCCGGTTTTCACCGGCCACTGGATGTGGTGGGCTATCAGGGCCAGGTTTATGCGCTCTATGATTCCGGCCGCTGGGAGGCCGTGCAGGTACTGCGCTGGCTCAAGGCGCGCTGTGAAACCGCCGAGGCTGGTTGAGGGCCGGGGCTTGGGGGATAATGCCAACCCCTCGATTGCACGAGCCTGTCATGACCGCACCGTTCGACCCCGCCCATCAGCAAGCCAGTACCGTCTGCCTTCCTCCGGGAAATTGGCCAACCGTACTCGACTGTTTGTGTGATCACTTCAAGGGCATCGCTCGTGAGCAGTGGCTTGATCGCTTTGCCAGGGGACGGGTGCTCGATGCTCAGGGCAAGGCCATCCCGGCAGACCTGGCCTATCGGCGCGGCATGCGCCTGCATTATTTTCGCGAAGTGCCCAATGAGAAGCCGATCCCGGTAGAAGAAACCATCCTGCATGTGGACGAGCATCTGGTGGTGGCCGACAAACCGCATTTTCTCCCGGTGACCCCCACCGGCGAGTACGTCGAGCAAACGCTGCTGCGCCGGCTGATCCGCCGTTTGGATAACCCGCACCTGGTGCCACTGCACCGCATCGATCGGCATACCGCAGGTTTGGTGCTGTTTTCGGCGAACCCGCAGACTCGCGGTGCCTACCAGCGGCTGTTCCCCGAGCGGCGCATCGACAAACGTTATCAGGCCATTGCTGCGGCGTTGCCGGCGCTTGAGTTTCCCTTGGTGCACCGCAGCCGCCTGGTGCATGGCGAACCGTTCTTTCGCATGCATGAAGTAGAGGGGGCGCCCAACAGTGAAACACTGGCGCAGGTGTTGGAGAAAAACGGTGAGCTGTGGCGCTATGGCTTGTCGCCGGTGACGGGTAAGACCCACCAGTTGCGGGTGCACATGGCAGCGCTGGGGGCGGGGATCTGTAACGATCCGTTCTACCCGCGGTTGCTGGAAGTGGAGGATGACTATCAGCAGCCGCTCAAGCTGCTGGCGCAGAGCCTGCGCTTTGAGGATCCCTTGAGCGGGGAAGAGCGGTATTTTGAGAGCCGGTTGGCGTTGGACTGGTAGATGGGGGGGTGCGGCGCTGATTCTGGGGGCCGCTTCGCGGCCCATCGCAGGCAAGCCAGCGCCTACATAATTCGCAGGTGGGCCAGCTTATACGCTGCGATGGGCCGCCTAGAGGCCCACAAGCTCAGCGGTTGAAGCGCTCTACCAGCGAGTATTGCGTACCTGCGGTACTGGTCAGCTCTTCGCTGAGTAGCGCCGAATGCTGCGCCTGCTCGGCGGTTTGGTCGGCCAGCTCGGCAATGGTGCTGATGTTGCGGCTGATCTCGTCGGCCACGGCGGTCTGCTCTTCGGTGGCAGCAGCGATCTGGGTCGCCATGTCGGTAATGTTGGCCACCGCTTCGCTGATACCCAGCAGCGCCTGGTCGGCCTGCATTACCCGCTCCACACCTTCCTGAGCCTGGCGATGGCCGTTCTCCATGGTCAGCACGGCGCTGCTCGCAGTCTGCTGCAGCTTGGCGATCAGGCTGTGAATCTGCCCAGTGGATTCGGCGGTGCGTTGCGCAAGTTGGCGTACTTCATCGGCGACTACGGCAAAGCCGCGGCCCATCTCGCCGGCCCGGGCGGCTTCGATCGCAGCGTTGAGGGCCAGCAGGTTGGTCTGGTCGGCAATGCCTTTGATCACGTCAACCACGCCACCGATCTCGTCACTGTCCTTGGCCAGTTGGGTCACGGTCAGGCCGGTCTCGCCCACGGCGCTCGACAGCCGCTCGATGGCATCGCGGGTTTCCCCGGCAATCTGCCGACCTTGGCTGGTCAGGCGATTGGCTTCCTGGGTGGCATCGGCCGTGCGCTGCACGTGGTTGGCCACTTCCTGGGTGGTGGCGGCCATCTGGTTGACGGCGGCGGCGACCTGTTCGGTCTCCACCCGTTGACGTTCCAGGCCCGAGGAGCTCTTGTGCGCCAACGCATCGGACTGACGGGCCTGATCGCTGAGGTGTTCGGCACTGTCTTGCAGGCGTGTCAGGCAGGTCTTCATCCGCGCGTCCTGGCTGAGCATGGCCATTTCCAGGCGGGCTTGGACGCCCCGGCTGTCGGTGAACATCTGCGCGATCAACGGATCGGAGGTGGTTTGTTCGGCCAGGCGCAGCAGCCGCTTGAGGCCGCGCTGCTGCCAGCTCAGACCGAGCAGGCCGAGCGGTACCGAGAGGCCCGCAGCCAGGGCGAAGCCCCAGGAATGCCCCAGCCAGTTTCCTATCAGGAAGCCGACCTGGCTGACCAGGATGAACGGCAGCCAGTCTTGCAGTACCGGCAGCCACTTATCGCGGCGCGGTATCGCCGACTTGCCCTGGTTGATGCGCTGGTACAACGCTTCGGCGCGGCGGATCTGTTCGGCAGTAGGCTTGACCCGCACCGATTCGTAGCCGACCACCTGATTGTTATCGAAGATCGGCGTGACGTAGGCGTTGACCCAGTAGTGATCGCCAGACTTGCAGCGGTTCTTGACGATGCCCATCCACGGCAGGCCCTGCTTGAGGGTCTGCCACATGTGGGCAAACACCGCAGGCGGCACGTCAGGGTGACGCACCAGGTTGTGCGCAGCACCGGTCAGCTCCTCGCGAGAGAAACCGCTGATCTCGATGAACGCATCGTTGCAGTAGGTGATCACACCCTTGGCGTTGGTGGTGGAGATCAACCGCTGTTGTGCAGGGAAAGTCCGTTCTCTCTGGGTAATCGGCTGGTTGTTACGCATGGGTCGTCAGGTCCGCAAGGCTTTCGATGGGTATCGGCAAGCCTCTGGTTTTATTGAATGAATATTTAACTTAGTTGATCTGGCGCAAGGGCTCGGTTGCTCACGTAAAGTAGCAAACACGCGCTTTTTGCAGCAGTTGGCGGCAATGTTACTGAATTATTCCAGATTTCTGACGCTCTGGTCGGATCATGACGCATTGCCCAGGCAAGGGCCAGCGCCGAGGCGCCGATTTGGGGCGGGGACAGGGGGCGCAGCGCGCCCCCTTAAGGCTCAGCTTGCGATCAGTTGGCGCAGTACGTAGTGCAAAATCCCGCCTGATTTGAAGTATTCAACTTCGTTAAGTGTATCGATCCGGCACAACACCTCGATCTGCTCCTGCTGGCCGTCTTCACGGGTGATGCGCAGCGTCAGGCTCATGCCCGGGCGAATTGTCGCGCCAGTGAGGCCCAGCAGGTCAATTTGCTCCTTGCCAGTCAGACCCAGGCTCTTGCGGGTTTGCCCGGCCTTGAACTGCAGGGCCAACACGCCCATGCCGATCAAATTGGAGCGGTGGATGCGTTCGAAGCTCTCCGCCAGCACGGCTTTGACCCCGAGCAAGTTGGTACCTTTTGCCGCCCAGTCGCGGCTGGAGCCGGTGCCGTATTCCTGGCCGGCAATCACCACCAGCGGCGTGCCTTCGGCCTGATAGCGCATGGCAGCATCGTAGATCGAGAGCTTCTCGCCGCTGGGCACATGCAGGGTGTTGCCGCCTTCCTCGCCGCCAAGCATTTCGTTGCGGATGCGGATGTTGGCGAAGGTGCCGCGCATCATCACTTCATGGTTGCCGCGGCGTGAGCCGTAGGAGTTGAAGTCACGAGGCTCCACGCCTTTGTCGCGTAGGTAGCGGCCAGCGGGGCTGTCGGCCTTGATGTTGCCGGCCGGGGAGATGTGGTCGGTGGTCACCGAGTCGCCGAGCAGGGCCAGCACGCGCGCGCCGTGGATATCGGCGATGGTCGGCAAAGGGCCGCCGATATCATCGAAGAATGGCGGATGCTGGATGTAGGTGGAGTCATCCTGCCAGACGTAGGTGGCCGCCTGCGGCACTTCGATGGCTTGCCACTGCGCATCGCCTGCGAAAACTTCGGCGTATTCCTTGTGGAACATGGCCGTATCGACTTTGGCCACAGCGTCGGCGATCTCCTGTTGGCTGGGCCAGATGTCGCGCAGGTACACCGGTTGGCCGTCTTTGCCGGTACCCAGCGGATCGCGGGTCAAGTCCAGGCGTACGCTGCCGGCCAGGGCATAGGCTACAACCAGGGGCGGGGAGGCTAGCCAGTTGGTCTTCACCAGCGGGTGCACCCGGCCTTCGAAGTTGCGGTTGCCCGACAGTACCGAGGCGACGGTGAGGTCGGCGCTGCCGATGGCTTTTTCGATGGCTTCATCCAAGGGGCCGGAGTTGCCGATACAGGTGGTGCAGCCATAACCCACCAGATCGAAGCCCAGTTGGTCCAGGTACGGAGTAAGACCAGCAGCCTTGTAGTAATCGGTGACGACCTTGGAGCCGGGAGCCAGCGAACTCTTGACCCAGGGCTTGCGCGTCAGGCCCTTTTCCACGGCCTTTTTCGCCACCAGCCCTGCCGCCATCATCACGCTGGGGTTGGAGGTATTGGTACAAGAGGTGATCGCCGCGATTACTACCGCGCCATCACGCAGGGTGTAGGTTTGCCCGCCATGGCTGAAATCGATCTCGCCGGCCTGATCGGCGTTGCCTACCGCCACGCCGCCGCCACCTTCGCTCTCCAGGCGGCCGACTTCTTTGGCCTGGGGTCTGGGTTGCAGATCGATGAAGCCGTTGAAGGCCTGGGCGACCTGCGACAGGGCAACCCGGTCCTGCGGGCGTTTAGGGCCAGCCAGGCTGGCCTCGACCTCGTGCATGTCCAGGGACAGGCTGTCACTGAACACCGGCTCCTGGCCAGGCAGGCGCCACAGACCTTGTTCTTTGCAATAGGCCTCTACCAGTTGCACGGTCTGTTCGGGACGCCCCGTGAGGCGCAGGTAATCCAGCGTGACTTGGTCGACCGGGAAGAAACCACAGGTTGCGCCGTACTCCGGGGCCATGTTGGCCAGGGTAGCGCGGTCGGCCAGCGGCAGCTGGGCCAGGCCATCGCCGTAGAATTCGACGAATTTGCCGACCACACCCTTCTTGCGCAGCATCTGGGTCACGGTGAGCACCAAATCGGTGGCGGTAATGCCCTCGCGCAGTTTGCCGGTCAGCTTGAAGCCGATCACTTCCGGGATCAGCATCGATACGGGTTGGCCGAGCATGGCCGCTTCCGCCTCGATCCCGCCGACGCCCCAGCCGAGTACGCCCAGGCCGTTGATCATGGTGGTATGCGAGTCGGTGCCGACCAGGGTGTCGGGGAAGGCATAGGTGCGACCGTCTTCTTCGCCAGTCCACACGGTGCGGCCGAGGTATTCGAGGTTGACCTGGTGGCAGATGCCGGTGCCCGGCGGCACTACACTGAAGTTGTCGAAGGCGCTCTGCCCCCAGCGCAGAAACGCATAACGTTCACCGTTGCGCTGCATCTCGATGTCGACGTTCTCGGCAAAAGCGTTTTGACTGGCATAGCGGTCGACCATCACCGAGTGGTCGATCACCAGGTCGACCGGTGATAGGGGATTGATCCGCTGCGGGTCGCCACCGGCCTTGGCCATGGCCGCACGCATAGCCGCCAGGTCGACCACCGCAGGTACGCCGGTGAAGTCCTGCATCAGCACCCGGGCAGGGCGGTATTGGATCTCGCGATCGGAGCGACGATCCTTGAGCCACTGCGCCAGGGCTTGCAGGTCAGCGCCGGTAACGGTCTTGCCGTCTTCCCAGCGCAACAGGTTTTCCAACAGCACCTTGAGCGACATGGGCAGGCGCTGCAGATCACCCAACTGGCGGGCTGCGTCAGTCAGGCTGTAATAGTGGTAGACGCGGTCGCCTACGTGCAGGGTTTTGAGGGTCTTCAGGCTATCGAGCGAGGGCATTGCCAACTCCTTCTGCGCCGGTGCCCGGCCCCTCGTGAAGGCCGGTGTCACCGCTCTGTACCGGTCCGCACGGTACGGACCTGGCTGAATGGTCAGGTTAGACCGATTTCCCGGTCCCGACCCTGTACTGGACAGGCGGGGCATGTCGCAGGTTCCGATCTTCCTTTATCATCGCCGCCCTGCCGGTGCGTGACGTGCGCTGGATCAAGGCTGGCGGTACCCGCCAGCGATGTGGAGTGAGAAATGAATACCCTGTTCATGCATTGCCGGCCCGGTTTCGAGGGCGAGGTTTGCGCCGAGATCAGCGAACACGCCGCCCGCCTGGGCGTTGCTGGCTACGCCAAGGGCAAGCCGCAGAGCGCTTGCGCCGAGTTTGTCTGCACCGAGCCGGACGGTGCCGAGCGCCTGATGCGTGAACTGCGCTTCACGCAGTTGATTTTCCCGCGCCAGTGGGCGCGCGGCAGTTTTGTCGAGTTGCCAGAAACCGACCGCATCAGCGTGCTGCTCGAACACCTGGCGGATGCGCCGGTTGCCGGTAGCCTGTGGCTGGAAGTGGTCGACAGCAACGACGGCAAGGAGCTGTCGACCTTCTGCCGCAAGTTTGAAGTGCCACTGCGCAAAGCCCTGGAAAAGGCTGGACGCTTGGTCGACGATGCCAACCGTCCGCGCTTGCTGCTGACCTTCATCAGTGGTCGCCGGGTGTTTGTCGGTGTATCGGAGGCGAACAATTGCGCGCTGTGGCCGATGGGTATCCCGCGCTTGAAGTTCCCCCGGGAAGCGCCGAGCCGTTCGACGCTCAAGCTGGAAGAGGCATGGCATCAGTTCATCCCGCGGGATCAGTGGGAGCTGCGCCTGCACGATGACATGACCGGGGTCGACCTTGGCGCATCGCCAGGTGGCTGGACCTACCAGCTGGTCAAGCGCGGCATGCTGGTGACCGCCATCGACAATGGCCCGATGGCTGAAAGCTTGATGGACACTGGCCTGGTGCAGCATTTGATGGCTGATGGCTTTACCTGGCAGCCCAAGCAGATGGTCGACTGGATGGTCTGCGATATCGTCGAGAAGCCTGCGCGCAGTGCGGCGCTGATCGAGACATGGCTGGGTGAGGGGTTGTGTCGTGAGGCGGTGGTCAACCTCAAGCTGCCGATGAAGCAGCGCTACGCCGAGGTGCGGCGCTTGCTCGATCGTATCGAGGAGGGCTTCAAGGCGCGCAAGATCAAGGTTTCGATCGCCTGCAAACAGCTGTATCACGACCGCGAGGAAGTTACCTGCCATTTGCGCAGGCTCGATCTCAAGCCGCGTAATGGCGCGGCTTGATCACGCGCTGACTCAGCGCTTGCCGAGGATCTTGCCGAGCGTTTCCGGGCGTGGGGCGCCTTGCTGGCTTTGCAGGCGTCCCTGTTCGTCCAGGTAGAAGATGGCCGGGGTGGCTGCCAGCCCCAGTTCTTCCATCAATGCCAGGTTGCTGTCGAGCTGTTTCTGCACGTTCTCGGGGATTTTATCCAAGGCTTTGAGGCTGCTCGCTTTGCCGGCTTTCTCATGCTGTTGCAGCGCCTTGGCCGGGTCTTTGGCGGCCAGTAGCGCAGCCGATTTGCCAGGGCTGTCCTCGCGAATGATGCCGACCATGATGTGACGTAACTGCACCTTGCCGGACTCGACCCAAGGGCGTGCCTGCTGCCAGAACATGTTGCAGTAAGGGCAGTTGGGGTCGCTGAACAGATACACAGTGCGCGGTGCGTCGGGCTTGCCGTCGGCGATCCAGGCGGTCTTCTCCATTTTCGCCCAGATGGCCTTGCTCATCGGCGCATACACCAGCTTTTCCAGCGGCTCGGCGCTGAGGTCCTGGCCCTGCTCGTCGAACAGACTGCCGACCAGTACATGCTTGCCGTCGGGTGTCAGGTACAGGGCAATGCCGTTGTTCTGGTATTCAGCGGCATAGCCGCGCAGGCCGTTGGGCGCGTCGAAGCTACCCTTGATCACTGCGCCCTTGGCTTGTAGTTGCTTGATTGCCTGGGGCAGTTCCTCGGCGTGCAGCAGCGGGGCTGCCAGCAGGGCGAGGGTCAGTGGCAGGAGCGCATTCAATCGCATGTCAATTTCCTTTTACGGCAGAGGCGGGCGGGTTGGCCCGCTCGAAGGGTTCCAGGGCGTGGTGCAGGCTGGCGCGGGACAGTTCACCCAGGTGGCTGCCGACCAGTCGCCCTTCGGCGTTGTAGAACAAAGTGGTGGGCAGGGCCATGGAGCCGACCCGCTGGGCAAGTAGGCCGCTGCCATCGAACAGGACGTGGGTCAGGCTCAGGCCAGTGGTTGCCAAAAAGGTGCTGACGTTCTCTGGCGTCTCGCCCTGGTTGACGAACAAGAAGGTCACATGCGGATAGTCGTGCTGGGCTTGCTGGAGCACCGGCATTTCACGTCGGCACGGCGGGCACCAGGTCGCCCAGATATTGATCACCAGTGGCTTGCCGCGGTAGTCGTGCAGGGCCATGGATTTGCCAGCGGCGGTGCGCAAGGTCAGGTCAGGCAGCTCGGTACCCTTGCTGTACAGGTGGCTACCCAGGCTCGCTAGCACCCAGAACAGTGCGCCACTGGCCAGCGCCCAGCCTAGTGGCTGGCGCAAGCCGGGCTGGCGCCAGCCCTGCCAGAGGGTGCCAAGGACGATCCCGACCAGGCCGCCCCAGAACAGAAAACCGCCATCGCGAATATCGATGATCTGCAGCGGTTCGTCGCGGTACATCGGCCAGTAGAGCAGAACGAAGCCTAGGCGCGCGCCGAGCAACCCCAAAAGGAACAGGTTGAACAGCGCCGACTCCGGACTTTGCCCGCCGCGCCGGGCGACCCACCAACCGACCACGCAGGCAATGCCGAGCGCTGCGAGCAGCAACAGGTGGTTCAGGGCCATGGTCAGCGGCCCAAGGGTTACGGTCAGCATCAGCCTTGGCTCCTGGTCTGTGCCCAATGTTGCAGAAAACCGCTCGCATCCACTTCACCGGTGATGCGCCGCGCACGGCGCTCGTTCCCTTCTGGGCCGATCCAGATCAGGCTTGGCGGACCGGGCACCTGATAGCGTTGCAGCAGTGCCCGGCTAGCTGGGCTGTCGGCGGTTACGTCCAGGCGCAGCAGGTGCACACCGGCCAGGCTGTTGAGCACATCGGCCCGGGCGAAGACCTGTTTCTCCATGACCTTGCACGACACGCACCAGTCGGCATAGTAGTCGACCAGCACCCATTGGCCACGGCCCTTGGCGGCATCCAGTTCGCGTTGCAGGTCTTCGGGTCGGCTGACAGTGATGAAGGCATCCTCGGCCTTAGCCGCAGCCGGCGTATTGCTGCCGGCGAACGGCTGCAAGGGTTGCCACAGGTCGCTACTGCCAGCAGCGGCGCCAACCAGCAATAGTCCGCCCCACAGTGCGCCGAGCAAGGGAATCGCACGCAGCGCAGGCAGACGCTGCAGGGCGGGCCAAGTCGCCCAGCCCAGGGCGATCAACCAGCTGCCGCTAAGGCCCAGCAGCAGTGGAGCGGGCAGCAGGGTGCGCACGGTGTACAGCGCCATGGCCAGGAACACGAAGCCGAACAGACCTTTGACCAGATTCATCCAGGCGCCTGGGCGTGGCAGATAGCGGTTGCCCAAGGTCACCAGCAACAGCAGTGGCACACCCATGCCCAAGCCCAGGCTGAACAGTACCAGCGCGCCATGCAGCACATCGCCACTCTGCGCGATGTAGAGCAGCGCACCGGCCAGCGGCGCGGTCATGCATGGCCCCATCAGCAAGCCGGACAGCGCACCGAGCAGCGCCGCGCCGTACAGGTTGCCGCCACGCGTGCCTTGCCCTGCGCGATCGAGGCGGTCGCGCAGGGCCGTGGGCAATTGCAGCTCGAAAGCGCCAAACATGGGCAACGCGAGCAGCACGAACAGCCCGGCCAGGCTGCCCAACAGCCAGGGTTGTTGCAGCCACGCTTGCAGGCTGGCGCCCAGCAGTGCGGCGACTACGCCCAGGCCTGCGTAGACCAGCGCCATGCTCAGCACATAGACCCCCGCCAGCAGCCAGCCACGCCGGGCGCTGGCGCCGTTGCCCAGGACCAGCCCCGCCAGGATCGGCAGCATTGGCAGCGAGCAGGGGGTGAACGCCAGCAGCAGGCCCAGGCCGAAGAAGGCCAGCAGACCCCAGAGCAGATTGTCCTGCTGCAGGTTGCTGGCTAGGGCCTGGTCGCTGGCTTGGTCGGCGACTGTTGCGCTGCTGCTGTTGCCTAGATCGATGGCGGTCGTTTGCGGCGGGTAGCACAGGCCGGCATCAGCGCAGCCCTGCCAGCCCAGGCGCAGCTGGCCGCTGGCTTCGGCCGGCAACAGCAGTTCAAGCTCGCTGCGGTAGATCGCGCTGTCGCCGAAGAACTCGTCGTGATGGTTCAGCGCGGCTGGCAGTTGCGGGTGTTGGGCGGGAGGCAGGCCGTCGAACTTCAGCCGTTTCTGATAGAGGTAGTAGCCTTCCTTGATCTGGAAATGTAAGCGCATCTGGCCTGATGGCAGGCGGTCGTGGGTGAGGACGAACGCTTGGTTGACGGGCAGGAAGTCAGGTTTGACGTCGAACGGATTGGCCTGCAGAGGCCCCGCCAGCAGAAAGGTCAGGATGATCAGGAAAACGCGCATGTCTTGGCCTTGGTAATGCAGATAAGCGGCCATGCTGGCCTGGGTCGATTAACCGAGAGTTAACCCGGAATTACTCACCTATTGATTCGGGGGAGTTACTCATGCGCCCTGAGCGGCAATGGCGGATGCCCAGCCGCGACGAACCGCGTACCAGCGGTCATAATCCTCACTTAATCACCTTGTGGCGCAATACTCACCCCCCTATTGGAGACCACCCCATGCACGTACTGCTCTGCGAGGACGACGACCTGATCGCCAGTGGCATCTGCGCGGGCCTCACCGCCCAGGGTCTGACCGTGGATCGGGTGGCCAATGCTTCTTCGGCGCAGGCGTTGCTCAAGGCCGCGCAGTTCGATGTGATGATCCTCGACTTGGGGCTGCCTGACGAAGATGGCCTGAAGCTTCTGCGCCGCTTGCGTCAGCAAGGCGAGACGCTGCCGGTCTTGGTGCTGACCGCCCGCGATGCCGTGACCGACCGGGTCGACGGGCTGCAGGCCGGTGCCGACGATTACCTGCTCAAGCCGTTCGACCTGCGCGAATTGGCCGCCCGCTTGCACACTCTGATGCGGCGCATGGCTGGGCGTGCGGTCAACATCATCGAGCACGGTCCTCTGCACTATGACCCCAGCAGTTGCGAAGCGACCCTGGCCGGCCAACCGGTAGACCTGTCGCGGCGCGAGCAGGCCTTGCTCCAGGCGCTGCTGCAGAATCCGGGGCGAGTGCTCTCCAGCGAACAACTCAAGGATTGCGTCTACGGCTTCAGCGATGAGGTAGAGAGCAATGCGCTGAACGTTCACATCCATCACCTGCGGCGCAAGCTTGGCAACAGCATCGTCGAGACCGTTCGCGGCCTCGGCTATCGCCTGGGCCCGGCGCAGGCACCTGAAGAGATTGCCCCATGAGCTTGCGTGTGCGTCTGTCGCTGATCCTGGGCAGCGCTTTCATCCTGATCTGGGCGCTGGCGGCGGCGTGGATGTTGCGCGACCTGCGCCAGCAGATGATGTTTTCCCTCGACCAGCGCCTGGTGGCCTCGGCGCGCATGGTCGCCGGGCTGATCGACCAGCTGCCGCAACCGCTGGCGGCCAAGGGCGAGGATGCGCACTTTTCCGCCGATCAGCTCAGCGTACCGGATGGCATGGCCTGCCAGGTCAGCTCGCTGCGCGGCGAGATCCTCGCCAGCAATCACAAGCACGACGGCGCCATGGATGACCAGCGCAGCGGCTTTCGCGATCAGACCATCGATGACGCCCGCTGGCGCACCTTCACCTACAACCATGGCGATGTGCGCATCACCACCGCTGACCGTCACCAGGAGCGAGAGGCACTGAACCAGTCGATCCTGCTGGCCGCCTCGGCACCGGTGCTGATGGCGCTGCTCGGTAGTCTCGGTTTGCTCTGGATCGGCCTGGGCAAGGGCCTGGAGCCGCTCAATCGAATGCGCGATGCCTTGCGCAAGCGACGTGCCGATAGTGTCGAGCCGTTGCAGGTGGCGGGTATGCCCAGCGAGCTGCAGCCCTTGCTCGAAACCCAGAACCAGTTGTTCTTGCGGATCGCTCAGACGCTTGAGCGTGAGCGGCGCCTGACGGACGACGCCGCCCACGAGCTGCGCAGCCCGCTGACCGCGATCAAGACCCACCTGCAAGTGGCGCAGATGACCGACGGCGTCGTGCGTGATCAGGCCCTGGCGCATGCCGAGCAGGGCGCAGATCGCATGCATCGCACCTTGGAGCAGTTGCTGCTGCTGGCCCGGGTAGAGGGCAGCCTGTCCTTCGACGATGGCGTGCAGTGCAGTGCCGAGCAGGTCGCACGCCAAGCCGTGCAGGATGCCGGTGGGGGGGATAACCGGCGGATCATTGTGCGCTTGCCGGAAGACGCCACCCGGATCTACCTCGGTATGCCGGCACCGCTGGCGGTGGCGGCGCTGCGCAATCTGCTCGACAACGCCCTGCGTCATGGCGGGGATGCGCCCGTGGAGCTGGAGTTGCAGATGGCCGATGGGCAGGTCGGCTTCATGGTTCGCGACCATGGCCCAGGGATCAAGGACGGTGATCTTGAGCACCTGACTGAACGCTTCTGGCGCAACAGCCAGAGCGGTGGCTGTGGCTTGGGCTTGGCGATCGTTCAGGCGATTGTCCAGCGCTGCGCCGGTAGTTTGCGCTTTGACAGCCGCAGCGATGGCTTGCGGGTCTGGCTGCAGGTGCCCGCACGTTCGGGACACTGATCGTCAGCAGGCCTCTTCACCGCGCAAAAGCATGAAGGGGCCAAGACCTGCTGTCAGGCGCCAATGGCTCGTCAGCCCAGCGCTATTCAAAACTGCGCCCGGCACGCCAATAGCCCATCAATGTCAGGCTATTGCGATCCAGCCCGCGCTCCTTGATCAGATAGCGGCGAATGTCCATGACCGTGGCCGATTCGCCAGCGACCCAGGCATAGAACTCGTTGCTCTCGCCGCTGGCCAGTTCCCACAAGATGCGCTGTTCGATGTCCACCTCTTCCAGCTTTACCGCTGCTGGGGCGACCGTGCTTGGCAGTGTGGCCAACTCGCGAACAGCATGGCTCATGGCATGCCCGTGATCGCAGCGCAGCAAGTCGCGCGGCAACCAGTGCAGGTGAGTGGCGGGGCTGTGCGAAAGCGCTAGGCAGTCGGCTTGCAACGGCACCTCGATAAAGGCCTCGACAGGCAGTTCAGGTTGGGTTTCGGCCAATTGTTCGAGAATGCCCCCAATCGCCGGTAGCGCGGTTTCATCCCCCACCAGCAGTACCCGCTTGACCGCCCGTGGTAGCTTCCACTCATAACCTCCCGGGTCTCCCCGGTAGACCAGGTTGGGTGCAACCATCTGTAGGCAATCACCGATGCGCGCCTGGGTGGCCCAGGCCGAGGCGGGGCCATTGACGCCATGCAGGACGAAATCTATCGCGACTTCGCCTGTCTCACGGTCCAGGCTGCGGATGGTGTAGGTGCGCATCGGCGGCGTGTGTGCGGCGGCCAGGTTGCGCCGGGCCTGTTGCCATTGGCCGTCCTTGGGCAGCTTCGGCGGTTGGCCAGAGGGCGAGGGGAAGAACACCTTGACCCGTTGATCAGGTGCCAGGGTGCTCATCAGGCGCACGTCTTCTCCGCTAAACACATAACGGCACAGCGAAGGGCTTAGCGGTTGGATGGCTTTGAGCTGGATGTCGAAAATGCGATAGGCCGTTGCCTTGCTCCGGCGGATCAGGCCGGACAGGAAGGAGGTCATCAGTTGTACCTCGTGCGTAGAGGAAGGTACTAAAGGGACGACCGGGCACTGCAACGAATTAGCGCAGACCTGCGCGGGTGACCTGGCTGATGAGGATGGCCCTTGGTTCGCGCTTGAGCGACAATGGGCACCCATCCGCGGAGTAGCCCATGACCGATTTCACCCCTGACGCCGTCCTCGACGCCTCCGGCCTGAACTGCCCGGAGCCGGTAATGATGTTGCATCAGCACGTACGCAACCTGGCCGCTGGCGGCCTGCTCAAGGTGATCGCCACCGACCCGTCGACCCGCCGCGACATCCCTAAGTTCTGTACCTTCCTGGGGCACGAGCTGCTCGAACAGCAAGAGCAGGCCGGCACCTACCTGTACTGGATCCGCAAGAAGGCCGACTGAACCGCGCTGGATCGAGCCCGCCGTAGCGCCTACACTGCGTTCCCCTGACAGGAGAGCGCCATGCTGATAGTTGCCGACGAGAATATCCCGCTGCTCGATGCCTTTTTTGCCGGATTTGGCGAGATCCGCCGTTATCCCGGACGCAGCATCGACGCGCAGTGCGTCAAGGACGCTGACGTGCTGCTGGTACGCTCGGTGACTCGCGTCGACCGGCAACTGCTGCAGGGCAGCAAGGTGCGCTTCGTCGGCACCTGCACCATCGGCACCGATCATCTGGACCTGGATTACTTCGCCCAAGCTGGCATCCACTGGAGCAGTGCACCGGGCTGCAACGCCCGCGGCGTGGTCGATTACGTGCTGGGCAGTCTGCTGACGCTGGCTGAGCTCGATGGCGAAAACCTCGCCGAGCGGGTCTATGGCGTGGTCGGCGCAGGGCAGGTCGGTGAGCGCCTGGTGCGCGTTCTTCATGGCCTGGGCTGGAAGGTGCTGGTCTGCGATCCGCCGCGCCAGGCCGCTGAAGGGGGTGACTTCGTCGACCTGCAAACGCTGCTTGAACAGTGTGATGTGATCAGCCTGCACACGCCGCTACAGCGCGACGCTGAGCACAGCACCTGGCACTTGCTGGGGCGCGAGCAACTGGCGCAGTTGCGTCCGGGCGCCTGGCTGATCAACGCCAGCCGCGGACCGGTAGTGGATAACCAGGCCCTGCGCGATCTGCTGCTGGAGCGTGACGACGTGCATGCGGTGCTGGACGTCTGGGAGCGCGAGCCTGAGGTCGATCTCGACCTGGCTGACCTGTGCACCTTGGCCACGCCGCATATCGCCGGCTACAGCCTGGATGGCAAACAGCGTGGCACTGCGCAGATCTACCAGGCGTTGTGCAAGGTGCGTGGTGAGGCTGAGCAGGTGCAGTTGGCGGACTTGTTACCCGAACCTGCCCTTGCGCAGATCGAACTCAATGCCAGCAGTGACCCCGCCTGGGCCCTGGCGACCTTGTGCCGGGCGGTGTATGACCCACGCCGAGACGACGCTGATTTTCGTCGCAGCCTCAGTGAAGATCCGGTCGAGCAGCGGGCGACGTTCGACTTGCTGCGCAAGCATTACCCACAGCGGCGCGAGATCGAGGGGCTGGCAGTGAAGTTGCGGGGCGAGTCGCCGCAGTTGGCGCAGATGGTCAATGCGTTGGGGGCTGTGCTGGTCTGATTGGGCCTTGTCCCGCGAGGCTTATGTATCGCCCAATAAAAACCCGGCGCATGCGCCGGGTTGAGTCAATTCTGTGTATCAGGCCTTGTTCGAGCGTTCGACGCGGCTTTTTTCCAGGTCTTCGCAAGCCTTTTTGATCATCTCATCGGTGATCGGCACCTCGCGGCCCTGGGCATCGATAATCGAGCCGCAATCCAGGTCGTGCTGTGGCTTGGTGGTCTTGGGCGTTTCGCTGCTATGTTGCAAGCTCATTTCCTGTCTCCTCATCAGGTTCAAGCTCAGGGTATCCCCTTGCCGTGACTGGCCTGTGACAGCTCCTTGGGCGTCACGACATGGACAGTCCATCAGAAACCGCGGCAAAGCTCCAGAAGCACTTTAGAACGATAAGCTATAGCCACTGGCGCAAGCTTGCCATCGGACATGCCCCGGTCATTAATGCGATCCACTGCAAGAGGCCTGAGTTCCGCCCGTGTAGATGAATGGTAGGCTGAGCGCTTCCTTGGCTAGATGATCTGCGTCATGCCCGATTCTGTTACTTCACGTCAGCGCCGCGCCTTGCGCCTGGGCTGGCAGTTCCTGCAACCGTACCGCAAGCAGATGCTCCTGGCTTTGCTGGCGCTAGTGGTCACTGCGGGGATTACTTTGTCGATGGGGCAGGGCATTCGCCTGCTGGTGGACCAGGGCTTCATGACCGGTTCGGCCCACCAGCTCAACCAGACCCTGGGCCTGTTCATGCTGCTGGTGGTCGCCTTGGCAGTGGGCACCTTCAGCCGTTTCTACCTGGTGTCGTGGATTGGTGAGCGCTGCGTGGCTGATATCCGCCGGGCCGTGTTCGATCACCTGATCGGCTTGCACCCCGGGTTTTTCGAAGACAACCGCAGCTCGGAGATTCAGTCGCGCTTGACCGCTGATACAACGCTCCTGCAATCGGTGATCGGCTCGTCGCTGTCGATGTTCCTGCGTAATGCTCTGATGGTGCTGGGTGGCGTGGTGCTGCTGTTCATCACCAACCCCAAGCTCACCAGTATCGTGGTGCTGGCTTTGCCGTTGGTGTTGGCGCCGATTCTGTTGTTCGGTCGGCGGGTACGCAGCCTGTCGCGCCAGAGCCAGGATCGGGTGGCCGATGTCGGCAGCTACGTGGCCGAGACGCTCGGCCAGATCAAGACGGTGCAGGCCTACAACCATCAGCCGTTGGATCGCGAGCGCTTCGCTGAGACGGTAGAGGCTGCGTTCACTGTCGCGCGGCGACGCATTGCCCAACGCGCGTGGTTGATCACCTTGGTGATCGTGCTGGTGCTGGGCGCGGTGGGGGTGATGCTCTGGGTGGGCGGCATGGATGTGATCGCCGGACGTATCTCAGCGGGTGAGTTGGCAGCTTTCGTGTTTTATAGCCTGATCGTCGGCAGTGCCTTCGGCACCCTTAGTGAGGTGATCGGTGAGCTACAGCGTGCGGCGGGTGCGGCAGAACGTATTGCCGAGTTGCTGGCGGCGCAGAGTGCGATCCTCGCTCCGGTCGGCGCAGTTGCCCAACCCGGTGAGCGAGCTAGCGGCCGTATCGAGCTGCGTGAGGTGGTTTTTGCCTATCCATCACGGCCGACGGTAGCGGCTTTGGATGGCTTGGACCTGCTTGTCGAGCCGGGGCAGACACTGGCATTGGTCGGTCCCTCAGGGGCGGGCAAATCGACCTTGTTCGACCTGCTGCTGCGTTTCTACGACCCGCAACAGGGGGCGATTCTGCTCGATGGCCAGCCGCTGACGGCACTTGAGCCATCTGCCTTGCGCCGCCAGTTTGCCTTGGTGGCGCAAAACCCAGCGCTATTTCGCGGCACGGTGGAGGCCAACATCCGCTACGGTCGCCCTGATGCAAGCTTTGCCGAAGTCGAGGCGGCAGCGCGTGGCGCGCATGCTCATGAATTCATCCAGCAACTGCCCCAAGGCTATCAAACGTTGCTCGGGGAGGGTGGCATCGGCCTGTCTGGCGGCCAGCGGCAACGCCTGGCGATTGCCCGGGCGCTTCTGGTCGATGCGCCGATACTGCTGCTCGACGAGGCCACCAGTGCCTTGGATGCGCAAAGCGAACACCTGATCCAGCAGGCCTTGCCGAGCCTCATGGCGGGGCGCACAACGCTGGTGATCGCTCATCGGCTCGCCACCGTGCAGCACGCCGAGCGGATTGCGGTGATCGACAAAGGCCGGATCGTCGCGGTGGGCAGCCACCGGCAATTGGTCGAGGAAAACCCGCTCTACGCCAGGCTTGCCCAGCTGCAGTTCACCTCGATCTAAGATTTGTCGCTGCTTGGCGGGCGGATGTAGTTGATTTGTAACATTTCTGTAGCAATTGCCTGAGACTATCTGGCTCAGCTGTGACGTAAGTGCTCGACCTGGCTGCTATCGAACGATGGCAGCTTTTTTTTGGCCTGCGAACGAGGACAAGGATGTCTGTCGCGGCGCTGTTTCGGCACGCCGTTTTCTTCCCTCCTTGTTCCCGAGATCCGCGATGTTGCGTAAATCCCTCCGCGTACAAATCCTCTCTTTGCTCGGCGGCAGCCTGGCGGCGATGCTGCTGATTGCCCTGGTGTGCTTCCAGTTCCTGTCGTCCAGCGTGCGTGGCTATGCCGAGCTGGTCGATGGCCCGCTACGCGCTTCGCAATTGATCGATGAGGCCAACCTGCAGTTCAAGATCCAGGTGCAGGAGTGGAAGAACGTGCTGCTGCGCGGTCGTCAGCCGGCCGAGCTGGATAAGTACTGGCAGCAGTTCCAGGCGCGCGAGCAACAGGTCCAGCAGTTGCTTGGGCAACTGATCCAGAGCAGCGATGACCAGCTCAAGGCGCCACTTGAGCAACTGCGTGACAGTCATCGGCAGTTAGGCCAGGCCTATGCGCAAGGGCGCCAGGCGTTTCTGGCGGCTGGAGGCGATCCGGTCGCAGGTGATCTGGCAGTCAAGGGCGTGGACCGCGCGGCCAGTGAGCAGATGAGTGTGCTGGTCGAGCAGTTGCGCGCTGATGCCCGCGAGCGCGCCGCTGCCATCAATGCCAGCGCGCAGCGAACTGTGTGGATCGGCTTGCTGGTGATGCTCGGCTCGGCGCTGCTGGTCGGCGTGCTCAGCCTGTGGCTGGTCAATCGCAGCCTGATCGAGCCGATTCGCCAACTGATCGACTATGTCGCACAACTGAGCCAAGGGCGCTTCGCTGCGCGCGTGGATGACCGCCGTGAAGACGAACTGGGCCGACTGGCCCGGGCGGCCAATACCTTGCGTGACTTCTTGGCCGAGACCATAGGCCGCCTCAAGGACAACGCCGATGAACTTGAAGGCGCCAGCGGCCAGTTGCGCAACCTGGCCGGCGACATGGCGCGCGGCACGCACGATCAGTTCCAGCGTACCGATCAAGTGGCCACGGCCATGCATGAGATGTCCGCCACCGCTCAAGAAGTAGCGCGTCATGCGGCTGAAGCGGCGCGCGCTGCAGACGATGCCGATCACAGTGCTCAGGCCGGCGAGCAGGTCATGCAGGCCACCATCGACACCATTGCCAACGTCAACCGCGAGATCGCTGGCACCGCTGCGGTTATTCGCGATCTGGAACACGACAGCACGCGCATCGGCAAGGTCCTGGAGGTGATCCGGGGTATCGCCGAGCAGACCAATCTGCTGGCGCTCAATGCCGCGATCGAGGCCGCTCGTGCTGGTGAGGCCGGGCGCGGCTTTGCGGTGGTCGCTGATGAGGTACGCAGCCTGGCCCAACGCACTGCGGCATCGATTGCCGAGATTAATCAGATCATCGAGGCGGTGCAGTCGGGCGCAGTAGAGGCGGTCAAGGCTATCGAGAGTGGCCAGCGGCGCAGCGAAGAGGGTGGCGAGCAGGTGCAGCAGGCGGGGCAGATGCTGCAGCGCATCACTGCGGCGGTGGAGGCGATCCGCGACATGAACCGGCAGATCGCCACGGCGGCTGAGGAGCAGACCAGCGTCGCCGAAGATATCTCGCGCAATCTGATCGAGATCACCCGCATCGCTACGGCCAACCAACAGGCCGTGCAGCATACCGAGCAGGCTGGGCAGCGGCTGCATGGTTTGTCGGGGCAGTTGGGTGAAGTGACATCGCGCTTGAGCGCCTGAAAAAACCAGGGGGAAATCCGCCAGATGGCGCTGATAGAGGCCAAGCATGTGGCGGATTGTCGCCATAAAAGGCACATCAATCAGGGTGCGACGACAGGCCTCAGCCATTAGACATTGGTCTTGGTAAAACTGGCACGGAGTCTGCTTAAGGGCGCAACGGCGGTCGTACCCGATTCATCGAAACCCCAGGCGCCGGTTGACACCAGGATCAGCCAAGCCAGAACAACAATCCGGGCGTGCATATGCGCAGGGAGCGGTCAGCCAGACACTTCACTTCAATTGGATTGAGCTATGAAAAAAATCCTGCTGACGCTCCTGTGCCTGAGCGTCGTCGGCTGCTCCAAGCCTGCGCAACCGGAAAAAACCGTCGACGTCCTGCTGATCGGCGGCGGCATCATGAGTGCAAGCCTGGGGACTTACCTCACTGAGCTGCAACCGGACTGGAAAGTCGACGTCTACGAGCGCATGGACCAGGTCGCCGAAGAGAGCTCCAACGCCTGGAACAACGCCGGTACCGGCCACTCGGCCTTCTGCGAGCTGAACTACACCAGCGAAGGCAAGGACGGCAAGATCGACATCAGCAAGGCAGTTGGGGTCAACGAGCAGTTCGAGATCTCCAAGCAGTTCTGGGCCTATCAGGTCGAGCAGGGCGTGCTGAGCAATCCCAAGTCGTTCATCAACAACGTGCCGCACATGAGCTTTGTCTGGGGCGATGAGAACATTGCCTTCCTGCACAAGCGTGTCGCTGCCCTGCAGCACAGCTCGCTGTTCCGTGGCATGGAAATCTCCGAAGACCACGAGCAGATCCGTCAGTGGGTGCCACTGGTGATGGAAGGCCGCTCACCTGAGCAGAAGGTTGCGGCAACCCGCATGGCCATCGGCACCGACGTCAACTTCGGCGAGATCACCCGCCAGCTGTTCGCCTCGATGAGCCGCAACCCGAACGTCAAGCTGCACCTGCGTCATGAAGTACGCGACATCGTGCGCAACGACAATGGTTCGTGGAATGTAGTGGTGGCGGACCTGGCCGACGGCGGCAAGCAAACCACCGTCAATGCCAAGTTCGTCTTCATCGGCGCCGGTGGTGGCGCGCTCAAGCTGCTGCAGAAGTCCGGTATCCCCGAGGCTGAAGGCTACGCCGGCTTCCCGGTGGGTGGCCAGTTCCTGATGACCGACAACCCTGACGTGGTTGCCCGGCATAAGGCCAAGCTGTATGGCAAGGCCTCGGTCGGTGCGCCGCCGATGTCGGTGCCGCACCTGGATACCCGGGTCATCGATGGCAAGGAGGTGCTGCTGTTCGGCCCGTTCGCGACCTTCTCCACCAAGTACCTGAAAAATGGCTCGCTGCTGGACATGTTCGCTTCGCTGACCAGCCACAACATCAGCCCGATGGTGCATGCCGGGATCGACAACATCGACCTGAGCACCTACCTGATGGGCCAGTTGATGCTCAGCTTCGACGACCGCATGAACAACCTGCGCGAGTACTTCCCGAACGCCAAGAATGAAGACTGGAAATTGCTCCAGGCTGGCCAGCGCGTTCAGGTGATCAAGAAGGACCCGCAGCTGGGCGGTATCTTGCAGTTCGGCACTGAAGTGGTGGCCTCCCAGGACGGCAGCATCGCTGCATTGCTCGGCGCCTCGCCTGGCGCCTCGACCGCAGCGCCGATCATGCTGACGGTGCTGGAGAAGACCTTCAAGGATCAGGTCAAGAGCCCTGAGTGGCAGGCCAAGCTCAAGCAGATCGTGCCGACTTATGGCCAGAAGCTGAATAACAACCTTGAGTTGACCAACAAGACCCGTGAGTGGAGCAGCTCGCGTCTGCAACTGCTGTACGTGCCGGTGCAGGCGGAGCAAGCGTTGGCTCAAGCGACTGCGGCGCAATAAGTCTGGTTGTGAATAGCGCCTCCCTCGGGAGGCGTTGTTTTGTCTGGGATCCGCGTCGGCCTTTTCGCGGGCAAGCCCGCTCCCACAGGCAACTCACCGTTGTTGATGCCGGCGGGATGTTTGTGGGAGCGGGCTTGCCCGCGAAAAGGCCGACGCGTATTCAGCAGACGTTCACGCAGACAACAAAAAGCCCGCGCAAGGCGGGCTTTTCGAGAAGCAGGATTTGGTCGGAGAGACAGGATTCGAACCTGCGGCCTTCTCGTCCCGAACGAGACGCGCTACCTGGCTGCGCTACACTCCGATGAACAAAATCCTACTGCAAGCCATTTTTCGACGCAAGCCCTTGTTGTGAAAAGACTGTTTGCCAAAAAACAGGGTCAGATCACAGCTCTTTTACCGTGCGGATCTGGTCTTTGTTGATGCGTGTGCGCTTGCCATCGAGCTGCTCGAATTCGTAGAAGCCAGAGTCGTCGTCATAGGAAGGGGTGTCCACCGCCTGAATTTCGCGACCGTCATTCAGGGTGATGACGGTAGGCGATGCACAGCCGGCGAGGGCGCCGAGGCCCAGGGCAAGCAGGAAGGCGGGAAGGGTCCGTTGGATCATCGTGTTTCTCCAGTTCGATGGTGCTTGATGACTGTAAGACGCAGCGCGTCCTCGCAAGTTCCTTGCACAGTGCAGCATAGCGCCAATGCGCAAGGGTTGATGTAGAACAACCCTCGCGGCGATGGCGGGCCGGCCTGTGATATAACAAGCGCCATCGACTTCCCTCCCTGCGACGGATCCCCATGAAAGCCAAGGCAGATACTCCCTTCGTGGCGCTGAACATCGCCGTGCTCACGGTCAGCGACACCCGCACTTTTGACACCGATACCTCTGGCCAGCTGTTCGTTGACCGTTTGACCGCCGCTGGCCATCAGCTGGCGCAGCGCGTGCTGCTCAAGGATGACCTGTACAAGATCCGCGCCCAAGTCGCGACCTGGATTGCCGACGAGCACGTACAGGTGGTGCTGATTACCGGCGGCACCGGCTTCACTGGTCGCGACAGCACCCCTGAGGCGGTCGGGTGCCTGCTGGACAAACAAGTGGACGGCTTTGGTGAGCTGTTCCGCCAGATCTCCGTGGCCGATATCGGCACCTCTACCGTACAGTCGCGCGCGCTGGCGGGGCTGGCCAATGGCACCCTGGTCTGCTGCCTGCCAGGCTCAACCAACGCGGTGCGCACCGGTTGGGACGGCATCCTCGCCGAGCAGCTCGACTCGCGGCATCGACCATGCAATTTCGTGCCTCACCTGAAACAGGCAGCGGCCTGTGAAAGCCGTGGTTGAGGGCGTGCAGAACCGGCCGTTGATGCCGGTGGAAGAGGCCCTTGAGCAACTGCTGAAACTGGCTGAGCAGGCGCCCATCGCCGAAACCGAAGTGGTCACCTTGGCCGAGGCCGAGGGGCGCGTGTTGGCTGAAGATCTGCTGGCCGAGCTGGACCTGCCGCCGTGGCCGAACAGTGCCATGGACGGCTACGCCCTGCGACTGAGCGATTGGCAGGGCGAGCCGCTGCCGGTGAGCCAGCGCATTTTCGCCGGCCACGCACCGCAGCCATTACAGCCCGGCAGCTGTGCTCGGATATTTACCGGCGCACCGCTGCCCGAGGGCGCCGACTGCGTCGAAATGCAAGAAAACGTCGAGCTGCTGGAAGATGGCCGAGTAAGTTTTCTCGAGCCGTTGCGGGTCGACCAGAACGTTCGCCCACAAGGTCAGGAGACTCGGGCTGGCGAACAGGTGATGAACAAAGGCACCCGGTTGGGCCCAATCGAACTGGGCCTGGCCGCGACCCTGGGGCGCGCCCGCCTCAAGGTCGTGCGCAGGGTGCGCGTGGCGGTGTTGTCGACCGGTGACGAACTGGTCGAGCCTGGCCTGCCGTTGGGCCCCGGCCAGATCTACAACAGCAACCGCCGCCTGCTCGCCAGTTGGTTGCAGCGCTTGGGCTGCGAAGTGGTGGATGTCGGCATTGTTGCCGATGACCTGCAGATCACTCGCGATTGCCTGGCCGGCCTGGCTGATGTCGATCTGATCCTGTCTACCGGTGGGGTATCGGTGGGCGAGGCGGATTATCTGGGCATCGCCCTGCGTGAAGCCGGTGAGTTGGCATTATGGAAGCTGGCCATCAAGCCGGGCAAGCCGCTAACCTTCGGCCACTACCGCGGGGTGCCGGTGATTGGTTTGCCAGGCAACCCGGCCTCGACCCTGGTCACCTTTGGCTTGTTGACCCGGCCTTACCTGCTGCGCCGCCAAGGCGTCACCGAGGTGACACCGCTGCGCTTCAGTGTCCCGGCAGGTTTCGACTGGACCAAGGCAGGCACCCGGCGCGAATACCTGCGGGCACGGATCGAGCAGGGCAGGGTGCGCATCTACAAGAACCAGAGTTCGGGCGTGCTGCGCAGTGCGGCCTGGGCGGAGGGGCTGGTCGAGGTGCTTGAAGGCAGCACGCCGCGCCAAGGCGACAGCGTGTCGTTCATTCCCCTAAGCGAGCTACTTGGCTGAGCGGCCGATCAATACGCCGCCGACGGCTGTGGAACTAGCCGGTGCCTGCTGGGTCAGGCGCATGTGCACGCTCTCCAGTTGTTGCGCGGCAACGCTCCAGTCGTGACGCTGCCGGGCAAACTGGCGGCCCGACTCGCCCAGTTGGCACATCCGCCAAGGCTGATTGAGCAGTTGATTGATTTGCAGGGCCAACTGGCCGCCCTCGTCGCTGCCCAGGTAATGCTCGCCGTTATTCACCGCAAGGCCCGATACGCCCTTGCTGGTGGTAATCACCGGCAGGCCGGCGGCCATGGCTTCGAGAATCTTCACCTTGGAGCCACCGGCATAGCGTAGCGGGGCGAAGAACAGCGCCGAGCGCCGCTGCAGTTCGCGTAAATCTGGGCGATAGCCAATCCATTCGATGCGCGGGTCGTTCCAGTGCAGCTTCCAGCTCGACGGCAGGGCATGGCCGGCGATCGCCAGGCGCACAGCCGGGTTGCTCATCCACACCTGGGGCAGGATTTCTTCAAGCGCCCATTCGATCGCCTCAAGGTTTGCCCCGTATTCGAAGTTGCCGACAAACAGCAGGCGCTGGCTGTGCAGGGCGGGGCGCACGTCCTGGTAGTAATCGCAGTCCACACCATTGACCACCACATTCACCGGCCTGCCGCTGATCTGGCCGATCAGTTCGGCGTCATGAGCGCTGACGGCCACCACTTCATTGGGTTGGCGCAATACCCTTTGCTCCCAGCGCCGGTAGCGCCAACGATCAAACGCATTGAGCGGTCTTAGCCACAGTGGCAGGCGATCCTGGCAGGCTGCGCCCATCACCGACTCGATGGTGTGTTCGCTGAGCATGTAGGGCAGGCCGCGTGCTTGCAGGGCTTTTTCGAACGGCTGGAAGCTGTAGCTGTGCTCGATCTGGATGACGTCCCAGGGCTCATCCAACAACTGCTCGAATTGGTGGCGCAGGCACGGCGCCAGGCCGTGGATAATCGCCCGCATGGGGTAGTCGATGATCGGCGAGGCCAACAAGTTCAGTGGGCTGTGCAGCGGGCGCCTGGGCAGAACGATCAGGCGCTCGAGCAGCGGCTCCAGGGCGGCGCGGGCGGCATCGCCCAGGGGGACTTTGGACTGCACCAGCAAGGTGATCCGGTGACCATGCTCGGCCAACTGGCGCAGCAGGTGATATTGCCGGGTCTTGCTGCCACTGGTGGTTGGCCAGGGCAGGTAGGGCAAGGTCCAAAGTATACGCATCTCCCCAATCCTCGCTGAGCGTCGGCTGTTGGATGGCAAGGCGCGCCCGCAGGCAATCAGCTGACCGCTGCTGCCGGGGCGCGTCCATAGATATCAGTAAAGCGTACGATGTCGTCTTCGCCCAGGTACTCACCGCTTTGCACTTCGATCATCACCAGGTCGATCACCCCAGGGTTGGTCAGGCGGTGGGTGCGGCCGGGCTTGATGAAGGTCGACTCGTTGGTGTCGAGCAGGAACTCCTCTTCACCATTGGTCACGCAGGCGATACCGCTGACCACGATCCAGTGCTCGCTGCGATGGTGATGCATCTGCAACGACAGCGATTCACCCGGGCGCACCATGATCCGCTTGATCTTGAAGCGCGGGCCTTCTTCGAGCACGGTGTAGGTGCCCCAGGGGCGGGTGACGGTGCGGTGCAGGCGGTAGGCTTCATGGCCCTGGCGCTTGAGTTGCTGGGCGATCACCTTGACCTCTTGGCTGCGCGCGGCATCGGCGATCAGCAAGGCATCCGGGGTGTCGATGACAATCAGGTTGTCCAGGCCGACTGCCCCCACCAGGCGCCGAGGTGCGTCGATGTAGCAGTTGCTGACGTCGTGCAGCACGGTCTCGCCATTGCAATGGTTGCCTTGGGGGTCGGTCTCGCGCAACTCGCGAACCGCTTCCCAGCTGCCGATATCGCTCCAGCCCAGCTCGCAAGGGACGACGGCGACCTGGGTCGATTGCTCCATCAGTGCATAGTCGATGGAGATATCGGGGGCCTGGGCGAAGCTGTCTGGGTCGAGCTCCACTTGCAGGGCGCGATCACCTTGCTTGACCGAACTGACCTGCATGCACTGAGCTACGCTTTCCAGCACTTCTGGCGCATGCGCTTGCAGCTCGCGCAGCAGGGTGTCGACGCGTAGGCAGAACATGCCGGCGTTCCACAGGTGGCGACCGCCGTCGAGGTAGGCTTGCGCGGTTTGCGCATCGGGTTTTTCGACGAAGCGCGCGACTTTATGGCCAAGCTGCTCCAGCGCCTGGCCCTGCTCGATGTAGCCAAAGCCGGTTTCTGCACGGCTGGGGCGCAAGCCAAAGGTACACAGCCAATCTTGATGGGCCAGTTGCGCGGCCTGGGCGACCGCTTGCTCGAAGGCGGGCAGATCCTGGATCAGGTGGTCGGCCGGCAGAATCAGCAGCACGCTATCCTCGCCATAGTGGCGCGCGCAGTGCAGCGCCGCGGCGGCGATGGCGGGCGCGGTGTTGCGCCCACAGGGTTCAAGGATGTAGTCCAGGGCGACGTTGAACGCGTTGACCTGGCGATATTCATCTTGAGTGCGGAAGAACACATCGCGGTTGGTCACCGTCAATACCCGTTCCACGCCCGCGAGGGCACTGGCGCGGGCAAAGGTCTTCTGCAGCAGGCTCTCGCCGTCTGGCAGACGCATGAACGGCTTGGGCATGGCCTCGCGGGAAACCGGCCAAAGACGTGTGCCGGCACCGCCAGCGATGATACAGGGGATCAGAACGCTCATTTCACAGCCTCGAAGCAAGGCGCTTGGGACAGCGCGATCAAAGGGACTTTCGACCAAAGAAGCAGCGACCTGTCAGGCGTCTGGCGAGGCAAAAAGTCAATTAAATGACTTTTTGGTCCGTCATCGTCCGTGATGGCCAAATATTTGTCGATAATGCACCTCTGGTCCCTGGGTTTCAATGTCATTTGTGTTAATACGGCTATTTTCTGACGCAATTGCCCTCTGGGTGCAGCAATTCGCCCTCGGCCATGGTCGAGATTGAGGTAGCAACCTTTTTTGGTTTTCTTGGGGGCAGAGGTCATGGGCGAGCGCAAGGCAATGTTGGTCCTGCACGGCAAGCAGGCCTTGAATGAGCAAGTGCGCGAGGCGGTCGGCGCCATGCGTGAACGGGGCTGGTCCCTGGATGTGCGCTTGACTTGGGAAGGCGGCGATGCACAGCGTCTGGTCAGCGAAGCGCTGCAGGCCGGTTACAGCCATATCGTCGCCGGTGGCGGCGACGGTACGCTGCGGGACGTCGCCGAGGCCATGGCGCAGGCCAGTAGCCACGCCAGCCTGGTGCTGTTACCGCTGGGTACCGCCAACGATTTTGCCAAGGCTGCCGGCATACCTCTGGAGCCCGCCGAGGCGTTGGCTTTGCTCGAACAGCCAGCGCATTCGATCGACCTGGGCAGGGTTGGCGATCAACTGTTCCTGAACATGGCCACCGCAGGCTTTGGTAGCCAAGTCACGGCCAATACCTCTGAGGATCTGAAAAAGGTCTTGGGCGCTGCCGCCTACCTGTTCACCGGACTGTCGCGTTTCAGCGAGCTGCAAGCGGCCTCGGTCGAACTGCAAGGGCCGGATTTCCAATGGCAGGGGGATTTATTGGCATTAGGGATTGGCAACGGTCGTCAGGCCGGCGGCGGGCATGTGCTGTGCCCGGACGCACTGGCCGATGACGGCCTGCTCGATATTGGCATCCTGCCCGCCCCGCAGGAAATGGTCGGCGCCTTGCGAGACCTGTTGGCCGGAGAGGGGCTATTCGTTCGTGCGCGCTTGCCTTGGGTGGAGATCAAAAGCTCGCAGGGCCTGGACATCAATCTCGATGGCGAGCCGCTGCAGGCGGACAGCTTGCGTTTCGAGGTGCTGCCCTCGGCCTTGCGGGTGCATTTGCCAGCAGGCTCGCCGGTGCTTAGTCGTCCAGACTGATGATCTTCTCGCGCACGGCAAACAGTACCAGGCCGGCGACATCGTAGATCTGCAGGCGCTTCATGATCTGCGAGCGGTGGGTTTCCACGGTTTTGATCGAAAGGCCCAGGCCGTTGGCGATTTCCCGGG
The DNA here is from genome assembly GCF_051129895.1 of Pseudomonas sp. Je.1.5.c. Taxonomy (NCBI): domain Bacteria; kingdom Pseudomonadati; phylum Pseudomonadota; class Gammaproteobacteria; order Pseudomonadales; family Pseudomonadaceae; genus Pseudomonas; species Pseudomonas sp. Je.1.5.c. Next base: position 9,581 of record NZ_JBCPSP010000023.1, on the reverse strand, counting down.
TCGACTTGCCACGCACGATCAACCGCAGGATCTCCAATTGGCGTGCGGTGAGGTTGTGGCGGTCGGCGCCAAGCGGCTTGCCATTTTGCGCGTGTAGCAGGGCCTGATTGATTACCGTGTGCGCAATCGCCGGGCTCAGATAGCGCTCATCGGCGCGCAATGCAGTGAGCGCCTGCTCCAGTTCAGTAGCAGTGGTGTCCTTGAGCAGGTAGCCATGAGCGCCGCTTTCCAGCGCGCGCATGATCAGCTCTGGATCGGTGTGCATTGACAGAATCAGCACTTTGCAGGTGTGGCCGTTGGCGCGCAGGTAGGTCAGTGCATCCAGGCCACTGGTCGAGCGCATGGAAATGTCCAGCAGCACGATGTCTGGATTCAAGCGCTTAACCAGGTCGAGCAATTGATCGCCATCATCGGCTTCGCCGACCACCAGATAGCCCGGGATGTCGGAAACCAAGGCGCGAACGCCCGCGCGGATGAGCGAGTGGTCATCCACCAGCAATAATCTACAGGTCATGGGTGGCGGGGGTCCTGGCGCGTTCATGGGTGCGCGGTGGCCATGGGAACAGGGCCTCGATTCGGGTGCCCTGATCGGGCTGGCTGATGACGGTCAGGCTACCTTGCAGCGCGGTCGCCCGCTCGTGCATGCCAGCCATCCCACGCTGCCCGGCCTCGGCCGGGTTGTGGGCCGGTATGAAGCCACGGCCGTCATCCTGGATGGTCAGGGCCAAGCCTTCTGGAGTGCGCCGCAGATGGATCTTCAGATTGCGCGCTTGAGCATGGCGCAGCATGTTGGTCACCGCCTCTTGGGTAATCCGGAAGGCCGCCATGGTTGCCGCTTCGCAAATGCCGCCCAGGCGCTGCTGGCACTCCAGGCTCCAATTAACCCCGCTGTTGGCCAGGGTGCGCACCAGGTGCGCGCGCAGGCTCGCTTCAAGGCCCAGGCTGGCCAGTTGGCGCGGGTTGAGCAAGGCAGAAACATCGCGCACGTTGGTCAAGGTGTCGTCGAGGGTCGCGCGCAGGGTGGCGCATTGCGCTTGCAGCTCACCGGGGATGCGCCGTTGCAGCCAGTCGAGCTGCAGCTTGGCGGCTGTCAACAGCTGGCCAATGTCATCGTGCAGTTCACGGCTCAAGCGCTGGCGTTCGCTTTCCTGGACCTTGAGCATTCGATCGGCAAGCTCGGCCGGGCGCAGGCTGATCGAGCGAGCCCAATGACGCAGTTGCCAGCCGACCCCGGCCATGGCGATTGCCTGCAGCAGAAGCAAGCCCAGGGACATGGGTAAGGCTTGGCAATACAACACCAGGTTGGCCGCCAGCGATGCCACGCACAGCACAGTGGTCGTCCAGCGCAACACGGCGATGCGGGAGCAGCGACGCTGTGGGATCTTCAAGCGTAGGAGCATAGATAGGAAAGCCACTGAATTATTGCTGTTGGAGGCCGTGCACGTGTCTGACCAGAGGCTTGGGCATCCTGCGTTCAATCAATCGCCGAGTGCGTATTCAATTGATGGCTATCTGCGATGCCTGCATTCGTTTGCGCGCATGGTATCACTTCAAGTTCATTTGGTCGCGGCTGGCTAACAGTCTGAAACCTCAGGATTTACGGGGCACTGGGGAGGTGTGGCGTCGTATCCTAAACTAGCAAAATGCCATTATCCGGTGGATTGTCTGTGTTCAACATTCAACTAAGGTGTTGCGCCGTGCATTACTGCGGTCTGAACTTTCTCTATATTTTTAAGTTTGAGCCTGTAAAGGTAGTTACTTGCAATCTAGTTGCCGGCCTGGCGCTGGCTTTATTTACCCTGGTGATGGTGATGGAGCGCCGGGTGCGGGTGGTTGCAGAGGTGATCGTTTGCCTGGCAAGGCGCACACGTTTGCGTAAACGGCTGGCCTAGAGCATTGGCCAGTTCACCGAGTAGCTGGGTCTGTTCGCAGGTGTCCAGGTTCAACCGCCCAGTGCGTGCATCGACCAGCTCCAGTTGCCAGGCAAGCAGGGTCAGGCAGGCGCCCACTGCTGGCAGGGCTTGCGCTTCGAGCTGTGGGTGCTGGCACGCGGGTGCGAGCAGCTGTCCCAGTTCGTTGGCATAGTGAGCCACTTCCTGCAGGCCCAGGTCATTCGCCCGCTGCGCCAGCATGCCCAGGGTGTCATCCAGGCAATGGCAGGCATCAGGGTCGTTGTCGATCAGCTCAAGGTGTTGCAGGCACTCTTGGGCCTTGGTCAGCAAGATCTGCGCATCCAGCAGAAACTCCTGCAGCGCGCTGCTGTTCAGCGGGGTGCTATCCATCATGAGGCTCCAGCGTGCGAGGCTGAAGCAGGGCTGGGCCACACCAAGTCGATCGCGTGCAAAAGCCTGACTCCGTTCATGCAATGAGAATGGCGTCACATTAATGGCTAATGGATATCGCGAACATCAGGTTGCACCCGATTGCTACCTAGGGGAAACCCTGATAGGTGGTCGGGTTGGGACACAAGTCCCAGATGTGTTCGGGCAGGAGATGTGGCAGCAGTAAAGCATGATGGTAAAGTGATATCAATCATCCCGGCGGCTTTTTCCGTGAGGGGTCAAGCTGCGCTCAAAGTCGCCGATACAGGACAGATGATTTCACTTTTCCCGACTCAAGCCTGGGGGTTTTTCCAATGGCCGGCATTCTCGATACGGTAGACCAACGCACCCAACTGGTAGGTGAGAACCGCCTGGAAATCCTGATGTTCCGCCTGGCCGGTCGCCAGTTGTTCGCGATTAACGTATTCAAGGTCCAGGAAGTCCTGCAGCTGCCCAAGCTGACCCTGATGCCGCAGCGTCATGCCTTTGTCTGTGGGGTGGTCAACCTGCGCGGGCAGACCTTGCCGGTGATCGACCTGTCCCAGGCCATCGGCATGCGTCCTCTGCAGCCGGGGCCTGATAGCACCATTATCGTCACCGAGTACAACCGTTCGGTGCAAGCCTTCCTGGTGGGCGGTGTCGATCGCATCGTCAACATGAACTGGGAGGCGATCATGCCACCGCCGACCAGCGCTGGGCGTCAGCACTACCTGACCGCTATCACCAAGGTCGAGGAGAAGCTGGTGGAGATCATTGACGTCGAGAAAGTGCTCGCCGAGATCGTTCCGTACAGCGCCAAGGTCTCCAATGACAAGCTCGCCGACCCGATCCTGGCGCGCGCTCGCGGGCGCGAGGTGCTGTTGGTCGATGACTCCACCGTGGCTCTCGCGCAGTTGCGTGACACGCTGTCGCAGCTGGGGGTCAAGCTGCACGTGGCCAGCGATGGCCTCAAGGCTTTACGCATGCTCAAAGGCTGGGCCGATGCGGGCGAGGATGTCTGCGAAAAGCTGTTGATGATCTTTACCGACGCGGAAATGCCAGAGATGGATGGCTATCGGCTGACCACCGAAATTCGCTCCGATGCGCGCCTGCGCGGGCTTTACGTGGTGCTGCACACCTCGTTGTCGGGTAGCTTCAACGAATCGATGGTGAAGAAGGTAGGGTGCGACAACTTCCTCTCCAAGTTCCAGCCGGATCGTCTGGTGGATGTGGTGCGCCAGCGCTTGTTGCTTGATCACGCCCCCGCTTGAGCACTGCGCGCGCCGCCCGCCGGGTATAAGCTAGGCGTTTTCGACTGGCATGAGGCGGGCAGGGATGTTTCTGAGTGCGTTGTATCGGTATCCGGTGAAGTCGAGTCAGGCGCAAAGCCTGGTGACCAGCGCAGTAGATCTGCTGGGGTTGCAGGGTGATCGGCGTTGGCTGGTGGTGGAAGAGTCCAATGGCCGCTTTCTTACCCAGCGGGCCTGGCCGCGGCTGACGCAGCTTGAAGCCAGCCTTGGCCCGACGGGGCAGTTGCTGCTTCAAACGCCTGGGCAGATGCCGCTGGAAGTGGCTGTGCCGGGCGTGGATGACGACCTGCGCGGGGTGACTATCTGGCGTGACACCTTGCGCGTGCCGGATGCCGGCGATGCGGCAGCGGCTTGGCTCAGTGAGTTGCTCGGCAAGCCGGTACGCCTGGTGTACTGCCCGCAGCAGCGTGCACGCTACCTGCCTAGCGGATATGGCCTGAACAGTGATCGGGCGGCGTTTCCGGATGGCTTTCCGTTGTTGCTGATTGGGCAGGGCTCGCTCGATGAGCTGAATCGGCGGATTGGCCGTGACATGGAAATGCTGCGGTTTCGGCCGAACCTGGTGGTGCAGGGGGCTGAGCCTTTTGCCGAGGATGGCTGGAAGCGGATTCGTATTGGTGATCTGACCTTTCGGGTGCTCAAGCCTAGTGTGCGGTGCATTCTGACTACGCTTGATCCTGGGACGGGGGAGCGTAGTGCCGATCGGGAGCCTTTGGCGACGCTGAAGACGTTTCGGGAGCGGGAGGGGGATGTGCTGTTTGGGCAGAATCTGGCTGCGGATGGGGCGGGGGAGATTGCGGTTGGGATGGGGGTTGAGGTGCTTGAGTAGGATTCGGCTTTCTCGCGTTATGAGATATCCAGGCTGATTTGCTGATTTCCTGTGTTTTGTATTTTGTGTACATATCCATTCACGATGGCGACATTTAGGCACCTTTCCGCCCTTACGGCGGGTCACTTTTTGGCAAACGCCCGGTGTGCCGGCCCAGCCAAAAGTAACCAAAAAAGGCTGCGCTCCACCATCCGGCCCTACGCTACGCTTCGGGTCCCCTCGCTTCGGTGCCTTCCGGGCCCGCGCGGCCTACGATTTGCTACGCAAATCTACATCTCGCGCCTTCGGCTACGCCGAAGGGTGCTGCGCACCTGGCCCTACAGACACCTCTGCTCGGCCTCCTGAAGTCGCGAAGTTTGTGGCGGCGCCTGGGCTGGCGTTATCTGGCGATAGTGGCAGGTGTGGTGGATGCTCTGGCCTCTTCGCGGGCAAGCCCGCTCCCACAGGCTTCGTGGGGTTCGCAGTATCTGCGTGGTGTCAGTGCTGGCTCAACGCTGGACTGAAATCTGCGCGGTACCTGTGGGAGCGGGCTTGCCCGCGAAGAGGCCGGAACAAACCACACAAAAGAAAAATTCAAACCTTGGCTTTGGCTTTGGCTTTGGCTTTGGCTTTGGCTTCTGCGAGAGCGTAGCAATTCGCTGCTCTTGATCTACATGCGCGCAATTCCAGGCGACGCAGATTCGCGACTTCAGGAGGCTGAGCAGAGGCGTCTGGAGGGCCAGGTGCGCTAGCACCCTTCGGCGTAGCCGAAGGCGCGAGATGTAGATTTGCGCAGCAAATCGTAGGCCGCGCGGGCCTGGAAGGCGCCGGCGCGAAGGGACCCCGGAGCGCAGCGTAGGGGCCGTATGCAGGAGCGAGCGGCTTTGCCTACTTTGGCCAAGACCAAAGTAGGCCGCCGTAAGGGCGGAAGGGGCCAGTAGCGCCGCTACATCAAACGGATAAGCTCAACTCTCTAAAAGCCCAAGCCCAAGCCCCCTCACATATCGTCAAAATACCGCTCATGCCAATCCACCAAAGGCTGCGGCGAATTCAGCTTCTGCCCATAAATCACCGAATAAGACAGCACGTTCTGCACATATTGGCGCGTCTCATCGAATGGAATCGACTCAACCCAAACATCGAAACTCAAATGCTTGGCCCCCTTGAGCCACTGCCGCACCCGCCCAGGCCCAGCGTTGTAGGCCGCCGAGGCCAACACCCGGTTGCCATTGAACTGCCCATGCACCTGGCTCAAATAAGCCGCACCCAGCTGAATGTTCTTGTCCGGATTAAGCACCTGCGAGGGTGAGGCCAGTGGAATACTGAACTTGCGCGCAGTTTCCTTGGCCGTGGCCGGCATCAACTGCATCAGGCCGCTGGCACCCACCGGAGATCGAGCATCTTCCATGAAGGCACTTTCCTGCCGGGTAATGGCAAACACCCAGCTGGAGTGCAGGCCACGGACCTTGGCCTCACGCACCAGGGTATCGCGGTGTGCCATCGGGAAGCGGATGTCCAGGTCGTCCCAGTACTGCGCCTGGCTAATGGTGCGAATGGCCGGGAAGTACCAGCGCAAGTCGTACGCCAGGCGCGCCTGGGCGACCATCTCGTCACGGTTGAAGTGCCGACTGACGTGGTACCACTCACGGCGCCCCTCAACGATCTGGCCGCGCGCATGGAATTCCAGCGCGCGACGGATACCTGGGGTATTACGCACCTTGTTGACCAGCTGCGGGCTCAGCACCAGCGGCCTGTTGTTCAGCTGATAAGGCGTCTGCGCCCGATCGGCTGCAAGGAAGCCATAGAAGTCGCGCTCACGAGCCACGGTCTTGTACAGCAGCGGGATCTGCGGGTTGTTCGGCTGGGCGAGCTCCAGGCTACGGGCCTGCCAGTAGCGCCAGCGGCTGCTGCTGGCCAGGTCTTGGGGCAGGCGTTTGGTCAGTTCGTAAGCTTCTTCCCAACGACCCAGACGCAGCAGTAGGCGCAGGCGCCATTCGCTGACGGTGTTATCGCGCAGCTCAGGATCGTAGCGGGTCATCAAGTCCAGTGCGCGTGGGTCGTAGCGGCGCGCCAGGGTCAAGCCGATTTCGCGAGCGATGGCGACCTTTTCGTCGCGCGAGAAGTGCATGCGCTGGGCGTAGTCATCGAGCAAGGCCATGGCCCGTTCAGGGTTTTGGCGAGCGAGCCGGCGCAGTCCCAGGCTGACCACGTCGGACATCGCTTCATTGACCGGGGTAAAGCGCGAAGGCTGGTTGAGCAGCTCGGGCTTTTGCGCCACATCGATCAGCAGTTTGCCTTGCGGGGCGAGGGAGGTCAGGGTCTTTACCAAGCTGTTGGCCAGGGCGTAGTTACGCGTTTGGGCAGCAAGCTTGGCGCGTTCCCAGCGCTTGGCCTCGGTCAGTTGGCCTTCGGCTGCCCACATCGCGAACAGAGTATCGCAGGCCGCCGGTTGCGACTTGCCGACGTTCCACAGTTTTTCGGCGCTGGCAAAGCCTTCGGCGCGTTTGCCATGGCTGAGCTGATACTGGCCATTGATGCAGTCCAGTTCGGTGAAGTTGAGCTTGGGGTCGTAATACTTGGCGAACGTGTTCCATTCGCCGCGCTCGGACAGCCAGCGCAGCCAACGTAACTTCATCCAGTTGGCTTGAGGCAGATCGCCGTGCTTGGCGAGGAAACCTTCGATTTCTTCGTTGCTGGCGCTTTTCAGGCGGGCGGTCAGTTCGTCATAGGCCAGGTAGGGCGTCAGTGGATAGTCACGCAAGGCCTGCGAGTAACGCAGGTAGGGGCCTTTGTCACCTTTGGCCAGCGCACGTTTGGCTTCGTCGTAGTACTGACGTTGCTGGGTAAGGTCGACGGCCTGCGCCGCACTGGCAGTGGCGGCGGTGATCAGCAGGCAAGAAGCAATCTGTAACAGGCGGCTGCGCATGATACGTCCGGGCAGTTGAACCATGGGAAAGTGACGGCGAGGCCAGCACTGTTGTATTGCGTAAGCTTAGCCGTTTGCGCGCTGGCGGTGAAAGCACTGCGCTTGTATCCAACTGTTAAGTTCGACCAGATGTCGCAAAGCGTTTCCACTGGCGTTGACTTGATGCCGGCAAGGGTCAAGTCAGGTAGAATGCGCGCCCAGTTTTTGGAGATGATCATGACCCTACTCAAATTAAGCGATGTGTCCCTTGCGTTCGGCGCCATGCCGCTGCTGGACAAGGTTTCCTGGCAGATCGCCCGTGGTGAGAGGGTGTGCATCATCGGTCGCAACGGCACGGGCAAGTCGAGCATGCTGCGCCTGGTCAAGGGCGAGCAGAAGCCCGACGATGGTGCCATCTGGCGCGCCCCGGCGCTGAAGATCGGCGAACTGCCGCAGGAACTGCCGGTGGCCGACGAGCGCACCGTGTTCGATGTGGTCGCTGCCGGCCTGGATGGCGTCGGTGAGCTGCTCGCGCAGTACCATCACCTGAGCCAGAACATCCACAACGATGAAGACCTGGACAAGCTCATGCATGTCCAGCACGAGCTCGAAGCGCGTGACGGCTGGCGCCTGCAGCAAGTGGTCGACAGTACCCTGAGCCGCCTGCAACTGCCGGCCGACAAGACCCTGGCCGAGCTCTCCGGTGGCTGGCGTCGCCGGGTACTGCTGGCCCAGGCGCTGGTGTCCGAGCCGGACCTGCTGCTGCTCGACGAGCCAACCAACCACCTGGACATCGGTGCCATCGCCTGGCTTGAAGAAGCCCTGAGCGGTTTCAACGGCGCTGTGCTGTTCATTACCCACGACCGTTCCTTCCTGCAGAACCTGGCTACACGCATCCTGGAATTGGACCGTGGTGGGTTGATCGACTGGAACGGCGACTACGCCAGCTTCCTGGTGCACAAGGAAGCCGCACTGGCCGCTGAAGAAACCGCCAACGCGCTGTTCGACAAACGCCTGGCCCAGGAAGAGGTATGGATCCGCCAGGGCATCAAGGCCCGGCGGACCCGTAACGAAGGTCGCGTGCGCGCCCTCAAGGCCTTGCGTGTCGAGCGTGGTGAGCGCCGCGAGCGCCAGGGCAAAGCCAATATCCAGATCGAGTCGGCGGAAAAATCCGGCAAGCAGGTGATGGTCCTGGAAAACGTCAGCTTCGCTCACCCGCAAGGGCCGATGCTGGTCAAGGACTTCTCCATGGTGCTGCAGCGCGAGGACCGTATCGGCCTGCTGGGCGCCAACGGTACCGGCAAGACCACCCTGCTCAAGCTGATGCTCGGCGATTTGCAGCCCACCGGCGGCAAGGTCGAGAGCGGCACCAAGCTGGAAGTGGCTTACTTCGACCAGATGCGTCACCAGCTCGACCTGGAAAAAACCGTTATCGAAAACTTGGCAGAAGGCCGCGATTTCATCGAGATCGATGGGCAGAACCGCCATGTCCTGAGCTACCTGGGCGACTTCCTGTTCAGCCCGCAGCGTGCTCGTACGCCGGTCAAGGCGCTGTCGGGTGGTGAGCGTGCGCGTTTACTGCTGGCCAAGCTGTTCAGCAAGCCGGCCAACCTGCTGGTGCTGGACGAACCGACCAACGACCTGGACGTGGAAACCCTCGAGCTGCTCGAGGAGGTGCTGTGCAACTACAAGGGTACGGTACTGATGGTCAGTCACGACCGGGCCTTCCTCGACAACGTGGTCACCAGCACCCTGGTGTTCGAGGGCGAGGGCAAGGTGCGTGAGTATGTCGGCGGCTATGAAGACTGGATCCGTCAGGGCGGCTCGCCGAAGCTGCTGGGCGTGACCGAGAGCAAGGGCGGCAAGTCCGAGCTCAACAGCGCTGTGGTGGAGAAATCTGTTGAAGCGCCGGCGCCGGTTAGTGCAGCACCGGTGGCGGATGCCAGCAAGAAGAAGCTCAGCTACAAGCTTCAGCGTGAGCTGGAAGCCTTGCCGGGGCAGATTGATGTGATCGAGCAGGCCATGGCCAAGCTACAGGAAGAAGTCGGTTCGCCGAGCTTCTACCAGCGACCGATCGGGGAGACCTCGGCGGTGCTGGCCAAGCTTGAGAAGCTGCAGGCCGAGCTGGACGTGCTGGTTGAGCGCTGGGCTGAGCTGGAGGGCTAAGGTTCGGCACTTGCGGTGATTGGGCGGGCCTCATCGCGGGGCAAGCCCGCTCCCACGCCCCTGGCACTGAAAGCGCTGGCGTGGGAGCGGGC